>JAYENI010000259.1:0-50948 GCA_034722015.1 Pseudomonadota bacterium | reverse complement strand
CAACCAATTGGGTACCGGTGCCTCGCCGATCATCGCCCGATAACTGCTCCACGACCACTCTCCCGGAGAATCAACCATTCCTGCTCGGACGGGGTTCAACACAACGTACCGACTCAGTTCCTGGAGGTAGGCGTCCCCTTCTACCAGTATTCCCTTAAAACGCCCCTGGAACAGGTGCCCGGTCCGACTATGGCGTCGATTCGATACCTGTGTATAAACACCATTCAGATGCCGTATCCCTTTCGATAGATTCCCCTCAATCGTTCCTACCACCAAGTGATAATGATTCGTCATCAGGCAATAGGCGTGACAAATCCAGTTAAAGCGTTCCATGATCTCCGCGAGCACGCCCAGAAACGCCTCTCGGTCTTCGTCATCCTCATAGATCGCTTCGCGTCGATCACCCCGGGAAGTGACGTGGTACAGGGCTCCGCTAAATTCGATACGCAGGGGTCTCGCCATGAACTGAGTCTAGCGAATGATGGCCGATGCAATAATACGAGACCTGACCCTAGTCTTTCCTTAGGCGATTTCTGTCAAATGACATACCATCCTGCTTGTCTTTTCATCCGTCCTCTGTGTTGCGACAACCGTTACATAGATCGACTATGCGCCTGTTGTCGCGCCTTGAAGACGAACGAAAATCCTGCGCAATCTGGTATGTCATTTTCCGGCAATCGCCTTATCAGTCGGACATGCCAAACTTTTTGGCGGAATTCGTTCCCCCGGACTTTCCGGTGAGACCAGGATGTATATCGTCCGATGGTTCTGTTTGCCCGAGTGCAGGTGTGGTCCCTGTTGCTGGCAGAAGAGTCGCTGGACACGTTCCACTGCAGAGGACGGCATCGTCGTGCAGATGCCGCGCAGGTGAGTTGATTGGTTTGGGGAAAGGAAAGCGTTGAGTTTGCCGGATTGAATCGTTCTTTCCGGGCTACTCGGGAAGTCCCAGCCTGGCCAGCGCCGCGGTCAGCGAATCGCGCTGATGTGGGTCTTTCAGCGGAAAGGCGAGCAACAGTTGCGACTGTGAGAAGTCGGGATTGATCGTCAGCAGTTCCTGCACCTCCCAGGCGGCGTCGTCGTCGCGACCCAGCTTTGTCAGGGTCGCGGCCAGCCAGAGACGCGCCCGGGCGTGCGCCGGATTTCGCGCCAGGGCCGCTTCGAATTCCCGCACCGCCTCCCGGTATTGCCCCGTCGCGAAATCGATCTCGCCGGCGATCTCACCATAGGAGGCGGACGAGGCGGGGTTTCGCCGCAGCGCCTCTTTCAGCGCAGGCCGCGCGTGGTCCGGCCGGCCCGCATAGTGAAGGATCCAGGCGAGCAGGGCATAGGCGTCGGCATAGTTGGGGTCCAGTTCGATCGCGGTCGCTGCCGCGTCGGCCGCACGATCGTGCCGCCCGCGGAAGAGCGCTACCTGGGCGCGCACGAAGTGGATCTGCGGCACCGATGCGTCGATCGAGGCCGCCTTGTCCGCGAATGCGGCGGCCCGGGAAAGCGCCTCCTCCGGGTCGCTGGTCCAACCGTCGATACCCAGACGCGACCAGGCGAGCCCCAGACCGGCATAGGCGCGCGCGAAACCGGGATCCAGCGCGATGGCCTGCTCGAAGTGTGCCCTGGCGAAGCGATTGTCCTCGGGGGTGCGTCGTCCATAACGATCCTGGCCGCGCAGGAACTCGTCGTAGGCGGCGATGCTTCGGGTCGCGCCGCTGCGTGCGAGCGGCACTACGGGCGCGGCCAGCCTCGCGCGAAGGGTCGTCGCGATGCCCTCGACGACCTCGTCCTGCATCTCGAACAGTCTGTCGGTTTCGCTGACGAACCGCTCGCCCCACAACGTTCGCCCGCTGGAGGCTTCAATCAACCGGGCATTGATCCTCACCTGGTCGGAAAAGCGCTGGACCGCGCCGCGAATCAGGTAATGCACGCCGAGTTCCGAGGCGATCGCGCGATCGTCGGCCTCAACGTCGCGGTACCCGAAGACGCTCCCGGGTGCGATCACCAGCAATCCGGGAAGGCGTGACAGCTCGGTGATCAGATCCAGTGTGACGCCCTCGGCGAAATAGTCCTGCGAACTGTCCTCACCCAGCACATCGAAGGGAATGACGGCAATGGATGCACCTGTATCTTCCTCAGGAAGGGTTGTCTCGGGTTCATCCGCCGATCGCCAGATGATGACGGCGACGACGAAAGCGACCGCAATCAGGGAAAGAGAAAGGAAAAGCGGCCGTCGCCGCAATCTGCCGAATTTTCCTGCCACCCGCAGTATTCCGGTTGCCACGTCCTCGTCGACCGGCACCGGGTCGATCTTCAGACGGTAGCCGCTCTTGGCGATGGTCTCGATGACCCGGGGCTTGCGCGGGTTGTCGTTCAGCGCCTTGCGCAGCTTCACGACGGTATTGGTCAGGGAGTTCTCGGTCACGACCCGGCCCGGCCAGACCTCCCGCTCGAGTTCCTGACGCGAGACCACGCGCCCCGGCTCTCGCGCCAGTGCCAGCAGCACCTGCATGACCTTTGCCTCGACCCGCTGGCTTTTACCGTCGCACGTGATCCGTAACGCCGGCGGGTCGACCCGGGCCTCCCCCAGGAAGAAGGGACGACGATCAATCAGGGACTTGACCTGGTCGCTGTCTTCCATACCGGACGGGGTCTCCTAACCTGTTGATCTTCTGTTCGAAAGAAAAACAACGGAGAAACGTGAGGGTTTCGTTGGGACAGCCGAAGCGTGGTGCGCTTTCATATGCGGTGACAGATTACTGACGTCCTGGCCGTTACGGATTCAGGGTTAACGATGAGACTAGCATGAAAACATCAGGTCCAATTTTCTCAGTTCGCACAGTACTCCTGATGGCGCCCCTAATCGCCATAACCGGCGGCGCCGCCGCGACGGGGTTGGTGCTGACCCCCGGGGAGATCGAGTGGATTCCCAACTCGCGTGTTCCGGGACTCGGTCTCGCAAGGATTGAAGGCGACGTCAAGAAACACGGTGCCTACGTCTACCGTTTCAGGTTTCCGCCCGGACGTATCTTCAAGCCGCATCTCCACCCGGACGACCGTACCTGCACCGTGCTGTCCGGCACCTGGTACCTCGGTTGGGGCGAAACCTACACCCCCGAAAAGCTGACGGCGCTGCCCGCCGGCAGTTTCTACACGGAGCCGGCGGGGGAGGCGCATTTCGCCGCCACGCCGGACGGCGAGGTGGTCTTGCAGGTTACCGGTACGGGGCCAACGGCCGTCTACTACGTTGATCCGGAGCGTACAAAGGCACAATTGCGGCCGTGAACGTGCCGGGTACCCCCTCGAATTGCCGGGGACGCCCATGAGGCCGACGCCCATCGAGGTTACACATGAGTGATTCGAGAGACACCGCTATCCAGACCACGCGCCTGAAGGCCGGCCTGGTCGGTCGCGTGATCGTGATCTTCTGTTTTCCGGCCCTGTTATCTGGAGCAACGACATTTGCTGACCCGGACTCGAATCTCCGTGAAGCGCGGCAGGACAGAACGGCGAAGGAAGCGGAACCGGCTGCGGGAGCCGTTGCGGAGCAACGCAGCCCCCCCGGCGAAATCCCGCTGATGACCGCCGTCAGGGAGCGCCACGCGGACGCCGTCAAGGTGTTACTCGATGCCGGAGCAGATCCCGATCGCAGGAACCGGTCCGGTGAAACGTCCCTGCACCTGGCGGTGACGGGCGATCCCGACATCCTCGAGCTGCTGCTCGAGGCGGGCGGGAACCCCGATGCTCAGGATTCTGGCGGCGTGACGCCATTGATGCTGGCGGCAACGGCCGGTCGGGAGGACAGCATTGACATTCTGCGGGAGGCAGGGGCGCGATTGCACATGAAGGACTATCAAGGGTCCTCGATCAGGGACTGGGCGGGGCGCGGGGGGCACCTGGCGCTTGCCCGGCAGCTCGAATCACAGCTCGTGGCGGTAGAGACTTCGCAGGTTGCCGACGCCTCCGGCGTCGATTTCGCAGAGGATGTGTTCGTGGATGTGACCTTTCCGGACTGGTTCAAGACCAGCTTCCTGGACTTGCGCGAGGACCTCGCCGATGCGCTCGATGCAGGGAAACAGGGGATCCTGCTCTTTATCAGCGCCTCGCGGTGCAGTTACTGCAAGGCCTTTATGGACCGGTCGCTCGAGGACCCGGAGATCCGGAGACGGTTGACGACCGGCTTCGACGTCATCGGTCTCGACATTTTCGACGACAGGGAGATGACGACCGTGAAGGGTCAGGAGTACCGGGTAAAGGAGTTTGTGACGTTGAATCGGGCAAGTTACACTCCTGCCATGATCTTTCTCGGCGAAGAGGGTCGTGTCCTGCTGCGGATCATCGGATACTACCCCCCCGAGCGGTTTCGCCGGGTACTCGACTATCTGGAGTCCCGGGCCTACACCGCCCAGAATTTCCGGGACTTTCTCGAGGCGTCGTCATCGCGACCGGATCCCGGCGACGGCCCCATCATCGCGGACGAACTGTTTATGCGTCCGCCGTACATGCTCAACCGCAGTGTCATGTCCGCCGAGCGACCTTTGCTCGTGGTGTTCGAGCGGCCCGGATGCGGTGCCTGTGAACGGTTCCATCGGCGCGTGCTGCAGGACCGGTCCGTCCGCAGACTGATCGGTGAGTTCGAGGCGGTCCAACTCGATGCGAGCGATGAACAGGGGCGTGTCGTGACCCCGGGCGGAGAGAAAACCAGTCCGGTGAGCTGGTATCGCCGGTTGGGGCTCAACTACTATCCGGCGATTCTGTTTTTCGATGAGCAGGGCGGTGAGGTAATGAGGCTCGACTCGGAGACGCTTCGCTTTCGAATGGAGGGTTCACTGCAGCTGGTGCTCGACCGCGCCTATGCGAAGGACGCACAGTTACAGCGCTGGCGTCGGGACAAGGCCGTCGAGAGTATTCGGCGGCGAAGCGGCGGATAGGCACGGCACGCGGGGCTGTCGGTTCATCAGCTTACCGGAATGCAAGTGCTTGTCACTCGACTCCGTTGGGTCTGCAGGGACCCTCTCAATCGGTTACTACCCACCCGGAAACCAGAGACATGATGAAATGAAGAGAGGCAGTTCTGTCGCTGTTCCGGCGTTCCTTGCCGTACTCCTTTTCCCGGTCGGGAGCGACCTGGCGCATGCCGCTGCACCCGGGCAGATCTATTCATTCGACGACCGTCCCACCGACTACGACGGCGGTCACCCCGACTGGTTCAAGCAAAGCTTCCTCGATCTGGACGAAGACCTGGACGAGGCGCTGGAAAACGGCAAGTCCGGACTGATCGTCTATTTTGGCCAGGCCCATTGTGCCTACTGCAAGGCGATCATGGCGAAACCCCTGTCCAGGCCCGATCTTGTCGAATACCTCGTCCGTCATTTCGATTTGGTGGGGCTGAGCATCCATGACGTGCGCGAACTCACGTCCCCGGACGGAGAAACATTGACGGTGAAGGAATACTCCATCCGCGAGGAAGCGCAATTCACGCCCACGCTGACTTTCTTCGGCAGGGACCGCCGGAAGGCGCTGACCTTGAGGGGATTCTATCCCGCCTACGAGATCAGGGCCGCCCTGGAATATGTGGCCGACGGCCACTACCAGACCATGACGTTTCGTGACTACCTGGCCCGGGCGAATCCCCCGCCACTGTTTGATGACGAGAAGCTGATCTCTGATTCGTTATTCATGGGGCCTCCCTACGCCCTGGATCGCAGACACTTTGCGGCCAGTCAGCCCCTGGCCGTGATCTTCGAGCAACCTGAATGCCACGCCTGTGACGTGTTGCACAGCGAGCCGCTGCAGGACCCGGTGGTGCGCCAGAGACTGGAACGGTTCAATGTCGTGCAGCTGAACGTCCGTGACCGACTGACCCCGGTGCTCACGCCAGACGGACGTCGGGTGACACCAGCACAGTGGGCCGCGGATCTGAAACTTTTTTACACACCGACACTGATCTTCTTCGATCTCGATGGCAAAGAGGTCTTCCGCGTCGACTCCATAGTGCAGTTTTTCCGCCTTGCAGGTGTGCTGCGCTACGTCGCGGACAGGGCCTACCGGGAGCATCCGGTTTTTCAGCACTGGAAATATGCCATTAACAGGGAAGAACTGCAGGCGTTTCCCGGAAAGCCAGGAATTGAGGAAACTCGTACGGATATGATCAGCTGGCCTGATTGATCAGGCGCACAAGGTCATCGGGATCTACTGGTTTGTACATGATCTGGCAGTTTTCCAGTCCCGGATGGTCGGGGTTCGTGCCAGCGACGTCTCCGGTCACAAGTATGGCGGGTATTTCCCGGCCCGCCTCACTCCGAACTCGACTAATGACCTGATCCCCGGTATCACCGTCTGGCAAAAGATAGTCAGTGACAATAATGTCGGGGTAGTCCGAGATCAATGACAGGCGAGCCAATGCGTCAGGTCCCGAGGTGACTGCGTCGACCAGAAACCCGCAGATTTCCAGAAACAAGCGAGTTGAATCCAGAATTGCTGGATCATCATCGATCAGCAAAACTCGCAAGTTCTTCTGGTGAGCAGATGAGAGTTGAGTTTCATTATCTTCCAGAGGCTTTCCGGCCCCGTGTGCGACTGGGACTTCTATGCGGAAACAGGAACCCTTTCCGAGCCAGGAACGCACATCAATTTTGTGGTTTAGCTGGTGTGCAACGCGTTCTGATATAGCCAATCCGAGCCCCAGACCCTTGCGGCGGTCACGGGCAGGATTGTCCAGTTGATAGAATTCCTCGAAGATTATTTTGAGTTGATCTTCTGGAATCCCCATGCCCGTGTCCCAAACCTCTATATACAACCTTGAACCATGATGGCGACACCCCAGCAAGACCTTGCCGGATGCCGGATTGTGTATACCGTATCGCATTGTCAACAAAATTTTGAACGAGTTGCTCCAGCAAAGTTGGATCGCTACGGATAGTCACAGCACTTGGAACAACATGCAGAGCAATTCCTTTTTTTTCTGCCTGTCTCTGGAAACGGAGTCTTATTCTGTTGAAAATCGAATCAATACCAAATTCACTGATCTCCGGCAGGATGATACCGCTGTCCAGTTTGCTGATGTCCAAATAGGTATCCAGGAGATCGCGCATGGTACCCACGGCGCTCTTCAGTTCATCCAGATTCCTTTGCGTCTGCGGATCGTCAAGCGTTTTTGACAATGAACCAGTCAAAAGGCTGATGGTCTGTAGCGGTTGCCGCAGGTCATGACTCGCGGCGGCCAAGAATCGTGATTTGGCGGAGTTTGCTTGCTCGGCATCGCTTTTCGTTTTCTGAAGGGCCTGCTCCGCCAGTTTTCGCTCTGTAATATCAGAGGCTAGAACGAGTATCCCTGTGATCTGTTCACTACCATTGCGTATAGGGATCTTACTTGTCTCAATCCAGCGGATTTGATTGTGGCTTACTTTCAGTGGTTCCACTATTCCCAGCTTCGGTCTGCCGGAACGGATGACCTCAAGGTCATCCATGTAATAGCGATCAGCGTGTTCAGGATAAAATTGATCCGAGGGACAACCCTCCATCTCGTCCGGGGTGACACCCAGGGATTGGGCGGCAGCCTTGTTGGCCCTGAGTATTACATTTTGGGTGTCTTTGTAAAAAATGTAAGTCGGCACGTTGTTGAGTATTGTTTCGAGTTCGTCCCGGGCCTGCCTGGAACTATTGTCTACTTTCGTACTTTCATCAATATGGGACAAGTAGAGGTAGAATCCGACGACCTTTTCATCGGCGCCGGTATCGGGCTCAAGTGTGAGGTAGACAGTGTGCGTGCTGCCATCGTAAACACGAAGTATTTTCTCTAGATGAACTTTCTTTCCGGTGAGTACGGAATCGATATGAGACCCTGTCACTGCAATGTTTTCCTCATCGAAAACCTTGTTTACAAGCTTCCCGATGAGTTTCCCGCGTTGCCTTGCGAAAAAAAGTTCGAACGAAGCATTGTTGTACAGAAGTCTCTGATCGGCATCAGCATAAGCGAAGGGTATGGGAAAGCCGTTGGTTATGTGCCTGACTAGATCATCACTGTCTGGATAATCGCGTGCGTCATCGTCAATTACACCGGCATTCGCAACATTCTGGATTGCGTGCGCAAAGAGATGGCCTTCGGGTGTTTCCACCGCAAGTACGGTGACAAAAACACGGACTTCACTCTCGTCCTTGCGTGACGCCCGGATCTCAACTCCGAAACCCCCACGCCACCCCAACGTTTCGTCACGATTGGCCGCGCAATATCGATTGTATTTGTCGCGGTCGTCCATGCTGACCAAGTCCAGAATGGATGTGTTGATCAGTTCGTTGTTTGAGCAGCCGAACAGTGTCTCCGCATACTTGTTGTTTTGACAGATTTGTCCGTTTTCCTTGATAACTACAAAGGCAACGGGAGCGGTATGAAAACTTTGGGTGGACACGATTTTCGATCCGATTTTTTGCTACTTGAGTTTGTCGGTGCTCTGCTGTCCTGAAGAGGCTACTGTCAAAAAAACTCCGTTGCGGAGTCCCCTGCTAGATCGGCATCGTGTAACAAACGGCATTGCCGTCGAGAACAATCGTGCCATCATCAAGATTGACACTGGTCTCGATCTCAGTAATGGGTTTGTCGGAGCGGACTTTTCTGACTTTCACCTCGCCGGTAATGGTATCACCAGGGCGAACCGGTGCCTTGAAGGTCCAGTTTACCTGGAGAAATACTGTGCCTGGTCCAGGTAAATCTTCGGCTACGACGGCGTTGAGAATAGCGCTAGTGATGCCGCCCTGTACGACGATACCGCCGAAACGCGAAGCCTGAGCGACCTTATCGTCATAGTGCAGGGGATTGCGATCACCACTGATCTCGGTGAACAACTTGATGTCTCGCGCTGATACCTTTCTCGATCGCCTGGCTGTCTGCCCAACCTCTGGTATTCCGCCTGGCCACACGTCGTTTACCGTCATAGTCGCGTCCTCGTTCAGCCAGTTACAAGTAAGGGAGTATAGGTCGTGGGCACAGTCCTCCGGGACAACAACCGGATTCCGTTGAACGCCTCGGTCAAATTTTCCCAGACCCTTGCAGATACAAATCCCTGCGTCGTAAATGAAGATGACACGTTCAATGCACGGAGGGCTCTGTCCGGCGCAAATAGTGGATTACAAATTCCACTTCTGCCCCGGATCGCAGACTGATAGTATCAATGGTGCAACCTGGCAAATATCGCTCGCGAGCTTTCAGGAAATACTGAAGAAGCGGATTGATATTGCAGGAGGATACCTGCTGCTGTTCATCGCGTTCAACTTCATGATCTCGAACGACCCGCCTCGCCTGAGCTATCTGACTTTCATGGACGCGATCCTGTTCAACGCGTTCGTCATCAGGAGCCTGAGCGTGATAGTCAACGTAATATTGCGGCGCATGGAACTCGGCGGACGGGCCGGGCTGGCAAACCGCATCGATCAGATTATCATCTGGGCCTATATTCCTGTGTACGTCGGAGCTGTGTTCGCGGCGTACCTCATTTTTTTCCAGATCGTTGAGGAATGACATAAAACGGATCATGTGGCCGATTCGCTACCCGCACATCCCGCCTGCCGAACGTCCAGTTGCCCGACCGCGTGTCCTTTCAGGCAGGGCCTTCCCGTACGCGCGGAGGTGCATTCGGTCAGCGGGGCAGTATACTGCGCCACCCGGCCAGCCCTTTGGCCGCGTCTTTTATGTATTACCAGGAATTTTCGATGTCCAATGCCCATTCACCCGCCTCCAGCTTCCGCGATCTGAATCTACCCGACACCCTGCTGGCCGCGCTCGACAAGGTCGGGTACGAAACCCCCTCACCGATCCAGGCGCAGACCATACCCCATCTGCTGGAAGGGCTGGACCTGCTGGGACACGCTCCCACAGGCACCGGCAAAACCGCCGCATTCGCCCTGCCCCTGCTGTCGCGCCTGTCCGTCGATCGGCAGCAGGTTCAGGTGATGGTCCTCACGCCGACCCGGGAGCTGGCGATACAGGTGGCCGAGGCCTTTCAGCGCTATGCCTCCCAAATCAAGGGCTTCCATGTTCTGCCGATCTACGGTGGTCAGGAATACGGAGGACAGATCCGCCACCTGAAGCGGGGTGTGCACGTGGTCGTCGGGACCCCGGGAAGGGTGATGGATCACATGCGCAAGGGTACGCTCAAGCTGGATGCACTCCAGGCGCTGGTGCTGGATGAGGCCGACGAGATGCTGCGCATGGGTTTCATCGATGATGTCGAGTGGATCCTGGAACAGACGCCCGAGCAGCGTCAGACGGCGCTGTTCTCGGCGACCATGCCGAAAGAGATCCGGCGTATCGCGCGGCGTCATCTTCGCGACCCCCGGGAGATCGCCATCGAGACCCGCACGGCCGCTGCCGATACCATTCGCCAGCGTTACTGGATGGTCAGCGGGGTGCACAAGCTCGACGCGCTGACGCGGATCCTGGAAGTGGAGCCATTCGATGCCCTGCTGATGTTCGTCCGTACCCGCTCCGCCACGACGGAACTGGCCGAACGGCTCGAGGCGAGGGGTTATGCGGCAGCGGCGCTGAACGGCGATATGCCCCAGAAACACCGCGAGCAGACGGTCGAACGTCTGAAGCAGGGCGCACTCGAAATCGTGGTCGCCACCGATGTCGCCGCGCGGGGCCTGGACGTGGAACGGATCAGTCACGTGGTCAACTATGACATACCGTATGACACCGAGGCCTATATTCATCGTATCGGTCGCACTGGCCGGGCAGGTCGACAGGGTGACGCCATCCTGTTCGTCGCGCCCCGGGAACGGCGGTTGCTCCACGCCATCGAGAATGCGACACGGCAGAAGATCGAGCCGCTGGAGCTGCCCTCGACCGAGATGGTCAACAACAAGCGGATCGCGGATTTCAAACAGGGCATCAGCGATACGCTGGCCGCCGGCGAACTGGATTTCATGCAGGGCCTGCTGGAACAGTACCAGCAGGAGCACGATGTGCCGCCGATGGAAATCGCCGCGGCGCTGGCGAAGATCTCCATTGGTGATCGTCAATGGTTGTTGAAGCCCGAAAAAGACCGGCCCGCCCGCACTTTTAGTGGGTCCGGGCACGAGAAGGAACGCGGTAAGCCGCGCGAAAGAAGACCGCCAACCCGCCCTGCCCGGGGCATGGAGCGGTTTCGCATCGAGGTGGGGCATCAGCACAACGTCAAGCCCGGGAATATCGTCGGCGCCATTGCCAACGAAGCAGGGCTGGATGCCATGTACATCGGGAATATCGACATTCATGCGGAATTCAGTGTGGTCGACCTGCCCACAGGCATGCCGAAGGAGATCTATCGGGATCTCAGGAAGGCCTGGGTGTGCGGTCAGCGACTCGATATCTCACGGCTGGATTCCACCGGAAAAAAGAAGCAGAAAACCGGACAGAAGGTGAAAAAGCACAAGAAAACAGACGCGTAGTCGGGTTTCTGCTAAACTGCGCCGCCTCCGGTTGGTATACATAGCCTCGAGCCCCTGGTGTCTCCGGAGAAACTTCAGAGCTGTACGCCCCGGTCGGGGCTTCCCGCTTTTACGAGAAATCCCTCATCCAGTCCGTCACGACGCGTGCCAGAGATGCTGTCGCCGGGACGGCAAGACCAGAGTTGTTACCCAATGTCATTCGATTCCATCGGCCTTTCGGCCGAACTCCTGCGCGCTGTCCGCGATCAGGGATACACTCAACCTACACCCATCCAGCGCAAGGCGATCCCCGCCATCCTGGAAGGCAAAGATGTGATGGCCGGCGCGCAGACCGGCACCGGCAAGACAGCCGGGTTTACGCTGCCATTACTGCAACGTTTGAATGCAAACCCCGTCAACAACGGTCGGCGCCCGGTGCGGGCCCTTGTTCTCACCCCGACGCGGGAACTGGCGGCTCAGGTGGGCGACAGCGTCGCGACCTACGGGCGCCATCTGCCGCTGCGATCGGCGGTGGTCTTCGGCGGGGTAAAGATAAATCCACAGATCGAGAAACTGTGCCGCGGCGTCGATATCCTGGTGGCCACGCCCGGCCGGTTGCTGGACCATGCCGGTCAGAGGACGGTTGACCTTTCGCGGATCGAGATCCTCGTCCTGGACGAGGCTGACCGCATGCTCGACATGGGCTTCATCCACGATATCCGCAAGATACTCGCCCTGTTGCCCGAGAACGGGGCACGCCAGAACCTGCTGTTTTCCGCCACCTTCTCCGATGAGATCAAACGGCTTGCCGATCGCCTGCTTAACCGCCCGGAATTGATCGAGGTGGCGCGTCGCAACACCACTGCCGAGCGGATCGAGCAGGTGGTTCATCCGGTGGACAGGCACCGCAAGCGGGAATTGCTCAGCCACAGGATCGGCTCGCGCAACTGGCGTCAGGTGCTGGTCTTCACCCGCACCAAGCATGGCGCCAACCGCCTGGCCCAGCAGCTCGAGCAGGACGGCCTGAGCGCCGCCGCCATTCACGGCAACAAGAGTCAGGGTGCGCGGACCCGTGCACTGGCCGGGTTCAAGCGCGGCGAGGTGCGGGTGCTGGTTGCTACCGACATCGCGGCGCGCGGACTGGATATCGATCAACTGCCCCATGTGGTGAACTACGAACTGCCCAACGTGCCTGAGGACTATGTGCACCGCATCGGCCGGACCGGTCGCGCCGGCAACGAGGGTGAGGCGATCTCCCTGGTCTGCGTGGACGAGCACAAGCTGCTGCGGGACATCGAGCGGCTGCTGAAACGCGAGATCCCGAAGGTGGTCCTGGAGGGCTACGAGCCGGATCCCGGTATTCAGGCGGAGCCGATTCCAAACGGGAGGAACGGCAGGGGCCGTTCCCAACCCCGCAATCAGGGTGAGAATCGCAACCGGGGCAGGTCCTCGGCCAACAGTTCCGCTACGGTCCGGCAGGAATCCGGTTCTACCCGGCCCGGTGCGAAGCGTGCCCCGTCCAAGCCCGCAAACAAGCCTGCCGGGCGCAAGCCCGGGGACTCCCGGAACAAATCGCAGCAACGGCGTTTTCGTGCGGGTGGAAGCCAGGAAAGGGCGGCGCTGTTCGGTGGCGGTTCCCGGGACGATTGACAGGGGGCCGATATCTGGTCCGGTCTGCCGCTACGTCGATACCATTCCGTCCGGCCTGTCCCGATCTGGCATGCGCCACCCCGCATCGTTTTCGACAATCGCAACGAGCCCCTGGTGGAATGGGGGGAACCTGCCGGAGGGGATATAGGCGATCCGGTTCCCAATCACATCTGATTTCCACGGAACAGATCCGGGGCCGAATTGCCGGTTCGTCGTCAGCAGGATTTCCGATCGCGACAGGTCCGCATTGATCTCCACGGGTCACCCTTGTGCGGCGCGGAACCGAATGTCTCCCGCGCAAACATTGCGTTACTTCAGATTAACCATAGAAAACCCATGGTAGAGTCGTTTTGTGTATTTGCCGCCTCGAACAGAGGATCTGTCGAGGTTCGGTAATCGTCGTGATATCTGGAGTAAGCCCGTGAACAGAAGGACCTGTTTTAGTGTAATCACCCTGTCTGCTTTTTTTTCCTGAGTTGCACACCGGCGGTGGCGCTTGAGCCAGTGGAGCGACTGGGTAAATCGATTTTCTTCGACAAGAACCTATCGCTGAGAAAGAACCAGGCTTGCGCCTCCTGCCATGCCGGCAATACAGGATTCTCCGGTCCGAGATCCGGAATCAACCGAAAGGCTGCCGTTTATCCCGGCTCGGTCAAGACCCGCTTCGGTAACCGGAAACCACCCACCGCTGCCTATGCGACGCTGTCGCCGATCCTGCACTACATCATCGAGAGAGGCGACACCGTGTTCGTCGGCGGCAATTTCTTCGACGGGCGCGCCACGGGAGAGAAACTGGGTAATCCGGCAGCCGATCAGGCCCAGGCGCCGTTTCTCAACCCCGTGGAACAGGCGCTACCCGACGCGGCGTGCGTGGTTCACCGCGTCTGCAACGCGAAGCGCAACAGGTATCCGGTGAAACTGGAAGACGTCTATCCGGAAAGCTGTAATATCTCCTGGCCTTCCGGGGTCAACAAGCGCTGCAAGGCGGGAGAGACGCTGGCCATGGACCCGGAGAATCGCGGCAGGGTCGATACGGCATTCGACAATATCGCGCTGGCGATTGCCGCGTTCGAATCCTCGCCGAAGGTCAACCGGTTTTCGTCCAAGTTTGACGCCGTCCTGGCGGGTGAAGCGGAGTTCACGACGGAGGAGGAGATCGGTCAGCATCTGTTCATGGCGACGGCCGCATGCGCCGACTGCCATCCCATCACCAGGCAGGAAAACGGCGGTCCCCCGTTGTTTACGGACTCCACATTCGACAATCTGGGTGTGCCGAAGAATCCGCAGAACCCCGCATACAAGGACGATCCGGATTTCGTTGATCGCGGTCTCGGTGGATTCCTCGAGACAAGAGACGACTACATGTCGTTTGCCGATGAAAACATCGGCAAGCAAAAGGTGCCTACACTCCGCAATGTGGACAAGCGACCCGGCAAGGGATTCACCAAGTCTTACATGCACAATGGTTTCTTCAAGACCCTGGAAGGTGTAGTGCACTTCTACAATACCCGGGACGTGAAGCCGTCCTGCGAGAGTCTGGGAATCTTCGATGCAACAGAGGCGGTCGCCCTGGCCAATGATTGCTGGCCGAAGCCTGAGGTCGCCGTTAACGTGAACTTCGACGAACTCGGCGACCTGGAATTGTCCGCGTCCAGCGAAGCCGCTATCGTAGCCTTCCTGAAGACGCTGTCGGACGGCTACGTCCGGCGGTCCACCGGAACTCCCTGAACAAATTTTCACCGGGATTTTCTGTATTCGGGGACGGGTTTTCGGCAGGTCGAAACCCGCCTCCGTTCAATTGGATTTGATTCTGCGACTGATCACAGTCCCGGGCCGGGTAGTTTCGCGATAGCCCCGGCTGACTCACCGCGCGTCAATTCCCTGGATCGAAAATCCTGGTCCCCTTCGCGTCGCGGTCTGCCTCGCCGCCCGCGAGTCAGGTGATGCTCCGCGCGCTGCGTGATGAAGCCACCCTTTGGTGACAGTAATCGCCTAATCCTCAGTTTACGTAACTTCTCAATAACCCCATGCGGATTGAAAAAAGTCGCCGGGGTATGTTGGTGGACTGCGCTGAACTACGCTTGTCCACCGAGCCTTATCTCACAGTGTGGATGGAGTAGGGTGGACAAGTGCAACGCAGTCCACCGGTGGAGAGCCCCGGCGCCACAATGGTGTATTGCGCGTCGCTCGTCCACCCCAAGCTGCACGCGGTTATTGAGAAGTTACCAGTTTTCCCGGTAAGACATTGGAATTCCCCAAATTTCGACTATATTTATTGGGGCTGCCAGAGACTGCAAACCCGAACAGGTTTTCCCGGGTTTCGGTTCGTCACCCAGCGTTGCACTATCGTCTGGTATACCAGCATTTCTTTGTGCCCCGGGTGGGAAAGGCGCCCGAAGCGCACGTGTCGCGACGATCATCTATTTCCGCATCGCTGGCTCGAGCGCTGTGGTCATCGCAGAACAACAGGAAATGAAACTTCCATTGAAAATGGAGGAGAGATGTCACTAGGCACAGGTCGAGAGGGACGCCGGCGGGTCAAGTTGCCGGGAGCCGTGATCGTAGTCGCGCTGAGCATGCCGGTCTCGGGTGACGACTACCTGGACGCCCTGTCGGCAGAGGCGGAGGAAGGCGGCGCCTCGGTGGATGAGACCTCGGTGACACAGGTGTCGAACGAGGATCTGCAAGAGGCACTGAAAGCAAAGATGCCCACCACCGCCAAACTGTATTCCACCCTGGGTCCGGAGGATCAGGAGGACGTGCTCGGGGTCTACCGCGAGACTTTCAACGTCAACAAGGTGTCGCTGGAGGTCCTGAAGCGGTCCCGCAACCGGCCGCGTTGATTGAATCCCCGCCCGTCCGTTGAGGCGGCCGGAATCAAGAGTAAACCCTGCAGGAGATCGATCGTGAAAAGAATCGTTTCTGGAATGATCTGCTTGTTGCTGGCGAGCGGCGATGCGATGGCCGCCGACACAGAGGTCGGGATCACCGCAAACATCCCGTTCGTTACCATCCAGTACCAGGACAAGCGGGTTCGGGTGATGCGCATTCAGGATACGAGCCACCAACTGGTTGGCGGCTTTACCAAGACCTCCCGCAAATGTCCGCCGTTCTGTTTTCAACCAATGGAAGTGGCCCCCGGCGTAAAAACCGTCGCCGAGGTGGAAGTCATCAATTTCATGCGCCATCAGTATTCTTCCGGTACCGGCCTGATCGTGGATGCACGTGTCCCCTCCTGGTACGGGAAAGGCACCATTCCAGGCTCGGTGAGCGTGCCATTTACGGTATACGACAAGGAAAGGGGAGACCCCGAGAAACTGAATGAGGCAATGCAGCTCTTCAACGTCAAGGCCATCGATGGTGAGAACGCCGTGGGATTCTGGGACAAGTTGTTCGGCAGCATGGAAGTCAAGGGCAACTGGGACTTCACGGAGGCCAAGGAACTGCTGCTGTTCTGCAACGGCGCCTGGTGCGGTCAGTCACCGACGGCCATCCGCGCCCTGCTGGAACTGGGTTACCCGCCGAGAAAGCTGCACTATTACCGTGGCGGCATGCAGATGTGGCAGTTGGGCGGCTTTACCACGCTGGTTCCGGAGGACAGCTGAGCCACGTCCGACAACTGCCCTTCAGGCAATTACTGGCGAGGGAGGATTTTTTCCCAAAAGCAGCGCTCCCCCGCCAGGGATGTCACCAGGGGGCCGACAAGGCTCAGGGCCAATTCAACGGCGATGTTGCAACGGTCCTGAGAGGGAAGCGTTTATCTGTTCTGTCTCATGGCGCCTTTCAACCGTCCGGTGCGATGTTCTGGTTGAGGCGAAACATGTTGTCGGGGTCGTATCGTTTCTTCAGTTTTACCAGTCGATCGTAGTTGGCGCCGTAGGCCTCCCCGATACGCCCGCCCTCATCCTGGGTCATGAAGTTCACATAGACCCCTCCCGTGGCATGGGGTGCGGTCTTGTCGAAGAACTCGCGCGCCCAGTCGATGCACTCCTGGTCCTGGGTCGCATCCCGCCATCGAGTGTGGACATTCATCACGAAATTTGCCTCACGGTGCGTGTACGCGGTCGCCTCGGCCGGGACGCGCCCCATGGCCCCCCCGACCTGGGCAATGAAGATTTCACACTCGCCGGACGGCAACCGATCCGCGTAGTCGAGCACGTGTCCGATGAGCTCGTCGCTGATCTCGATGAAGTCGTGCGACTTCCAGTAGTTTCTCGCCCCCGGGGTGAGCAGGGGATCGAATGCGGATTGAAAACCCGCGAACGGCGCCGGACCGATCAGGTCCGCGATCGGGTCGCCGAAGGCCCGGATCGGCGCCAGCACCTTTTCCCCGTCCGCCGGATCGCCCGCATACAGTGCCGCGATTGCGATGACCCCGGTCCCGTGGACGTGCACCGGCAGGTCCGGTAGCGGCGGCGCCTCACGAAGCACGACCCACACGGTGAGTTCGTCGGGCGCTTCCGCGGCGAACTCACGCCAGGCTTTCAGCACGGACCCCGCTGCCTCGAGCGGATGGAAGATCAGCCCCGCCGTGACCATCGGTCCCACTTCATGTGCCTGAAACTCGAAGCTGGTGACGACGCCGAAGTTCCCGCCGCCACCACGGATCCCCCAGAACAGGTCGCTGTTTTCGTTCGCGCTGACGTGCCGCAGTTCACCCTCGGCGGTCACGACGTCGGCCGACAGGAGATTGTCGATGGTCATGCCGTATCTGCGGCTTATCCAGCCGAATCCGCCTCCGAGTGTGAGGCCGGCAACGCCCGTGGTGGAATTGATGCCGACCGGCACGGCCAGCCCGAATGCCTGGGTCTCGTGGTCCAGTTCGCCGAGTGTCACGCCGGGTTCGACCCGAACGGATTTCGTGGCCGTGTCCACGCGCACGGACTTCATCTCCGAGAGGTCGATGAGGAGTCCGCCATCGCTGATCGCGTTGCCGGCGATGTTGTGTCCGGCGCCGCGCACCGACACGAGCAGACCGTGTTCACGAGCAAATCGCACCGCGTGCATGACGTCCGCCGCCCCGGCGCAGCGAGTGATCAGTCCCGGGCGCCTGTCGATCATGGCGTTCCAGATCTCGCGGACCTCGTCGTACCCGGGCGATTCCGGCCGGAGGACAGGACCCCGTACAGTCGCCTCGAAAGCTTCGATGGATTCGGATGCGATGACCGTGTCGTGACCGGCGAGGGTGCGCAGGTTCGTGGCGCTCATGGGTTTGCTCCGGTACGGGAGTGGGTCCACCGTTTCCGACCGGAATGGCACTGGTCGGAAACGGACCTGCAAAGGGGGAAAATCGAGTATAGCAGCGGCTCGCCGGGGGCATGTCGGCCGGCAACCGCAGTTGATGTCCACGATGGCCTGATCGTGCGGATTCGGGGAAGAACGCCACGCATGCCTGGCCCACCGGCATGTTCACCTGGGTGTGATACATTTGTGACGATAGAATGGTGAATTGAACGCGTTCGATTGGGGGGGGGCCGCCCGAACGATGATCTCAGGGGTTTTGAGCAAGCTTTCGCGTTACCTGCCGGGCCGGCGCATCGACGGCGATGACGGGCAACCGTATCTCGAGCGGTTTTATGTCGGGGGGGCGTTCGGCTGGCGCATCTATCTTCACCGATTCGTGGCGTCGGACCCCGACCGCGGCGTGCACGATCATCCCTGGCGGCGCGCCGCGAGCCTGGTCCTGAGCGGAGGATATCGAGAGGTCAGACTGCGTGACCGTGAACGTCACACCACCGTGATCCGCCGGGTCCGCCCGCTCAGCGTGAACCTGATTCGTGGGGAGGATTTCCACCGCGTCCTGCTGGACGTCCCCGAGGCGTGGACGCTTTTCCTGCACGGGCCGCGGGTCAAAGGTTGGGGTTTCCTGCGCGGCGGAGACTACGTGCCCTATGCGCGTGACGCCACCGATTTCCGGCACGAGGACTGGTGGGAAAAGACCCCCAGGGGCGATTTCTGGACCGATCGTCCACGGGGCGAACAGAAAAGCGATCGGGGCCCCGGCGTGTTCGCGCGGCGCGTTCCACCGGGATAGAAGCCCCCCGGCGAGCGCCATGAAACCGGTGCCCGACGGTATTCGCCGGGGTCTCCGGTACGCCGTTCGTTTTTGCGAGCCAACGGCATGACTGTTAAAGTGCCCGGCGCATGCTGAATGACTCGACCCCTTCATCCCTGCCGTATATCGTTCTGGTCAGTGTCCACGGGCTGATTCGTGGGGGCGAACTCGAACTCGGACGTGACGCGGACACGGGCGGACAGACGAAGTACGTCGTGGAACTGGCGCGCGCGCTGTCGGAGCGGCCCGAGATCGGCTATGTCGATCTGCTGACGCGTCGAATCGAAGATCCCGACCTCGATGCGGACTACGGCCGGGTCGAGGAGCGGTTGTCGGACAAGGCCAGCATCATACGCGTAGACGCCGGTCCACCGGGCTACATCCCGAAGGAAGGGTTGTGGGACCACCTGGACAGCTTTTCCGACAACGCGCTGGCCTATTTCAGGGAACTGGGCCGCACTCCCGGCCTCGTGCACGCGCACTATGCCGACGCCGGTTACGTCGGCACGCGCCTGGCCAGTCATCTCGGGGTCGCGCTGGTGTTTACCGGGCATTCCCTGGGGCGCGTCAAACGCCGCCGCCTGCTCGCTGCCGGCCTGAAGGGCCGGGACATCGAGATGCGCTACAACATGTCGCGGCGCGTCGAGGCGGAAGAGGACACCCTTGGGACCGCGGACCGGGTCGTAGCCTCGACCCACAACGAAATCGACGACCAGTACGCGCTTTACGACTACTATCAGCCGGAAAAGATGCGCGTCATTCCGCCCGGCACCGATCTGGGGCGTTTTCATCCGCCCGACGGCACGGAACCCGAATCGCGTGTCGCCGCCGATCTCGACCGGTTCCTGAGCCGGCGCGACAAGCCGATGATTCTGGCACTGTCACGCCCGGACGAGCGCAAGAACATCACCACGCTGGTCGAGGCCTATGGAGAGTCCCCGGCGTTGCAGGAGGCGGCCAACCTGGTGATCGTCGCCGGAAACCGGGACGACATTCGCGAGCTGGAGAGCGGCCCGCAGTCCGTGCTGACCGATATCCTGCTGCTGATCGATCAGTACGATCTCTACGGCCGGGTGGCCTTTCCCAAGCACCATCATCCCGACGAGGTGCCGGTGTATTACCGTGTGGTCGCGGCCTCCGGGGGCGTATTCGTCAACCCCGCCCTGACCGAGCCCTTCGGACTCACCCTGATCGAGGCGGCCGCCAGCGACCTGCCGATCGTGGCAACCGAGGACGGCGGGCCCCAGGACATTATCGGCAATTGCCACAACGGCTATCTGATCGATCCCCTGGACAAGGGCGCGATGGCCGACACCTTGCTGAAGGTGCTCGGGGACGCGGGGAACCGGGCCAGGCTGGCGGAGAGCGGTCTGAAAGGCGTGCGGGAGCACTATTCCTGGCAGGCGCATGCGGATTCCTACGTCAGGGACCTGCTTCCGCTGACGGAGCGCCACGAACCGCGGCCCGAGACGCCGGTGCGTCGCCGCCCCATGCTCTACCACGATCGAGCCATCTTTACCGACCTGGACCAGAACCTGCTCGGTGATCCGAAGTCGCTGGCCAGGTTCGTGGGTGTGATGCGAGAAAACCGTCGCTGCGCCACTTTCGGTATTGCCACCGGGCGTCGCCTCGATTCGGCGCTCAAGGTCATGAAACGCAACAACATCCCGCAACCAGACGTGCTGATCACCGGTCTGGGGACCGAGATTCACTACGCGCCGCGTCTGACGGCCGACACCGCCTGGACCGATCACATCGACCATTCCTGGAACCCGAAGGGGGTGCGCCGCCTGGTTGGGGAGTTGCCGGGTATCCAACTGCAACCGAAGAGCGAGCAGGGCCGATTCAAGCTCAGCTACTACATCGACCCCAATCTGTCGCCTTCTCTCGAAGAGATCCAGCGGTTGATTCACCAGAACGAGCTGGCGGTCAACGTGTTCCTTTCTTTCGGACAGTTTCTGGACATCGTCCCGGTGCGCGCCTCCAAGGGGTTCGCGCTGCGCTATTTCGCCGACAAGTGGGACATCCCCCTCGAACATACGCTGACCGCCGGCGGATCGGGGGCGGACGAGGACATGATGCGGGGCAACACCCTGGCCGTGGTCGTGGAGAACCGTCACTACGAGGAGCTTTCGCAGCTCGCCGACGTGGAGCGGATCTATTTCGCCCGTTCCCGTTGCGCGGCAGGCATACTCGAGGCCATCGATCACTACGACTTTTTCAGCGAGTGCGCGGTTCCCGTCCCGTGACGCAGCCCCTGCTCATATGCACCGACATGGACCGCACCCTGCTTCCCAACGGGGATGCGCCCGAGTCGCCGCGGTGTCGTGAACATTTCGCCACCGTGGCGCGCCAATCCGATGTCAGGGTTGCCTACGTCACCGGGCGGGACCGCACCCTGGTCGAGGCGGCGATCGAGCACTGGTCGCTGACGCGGCCGGATTTCGTCATTGGCGACGTCGGCACGACCCTGTACGAGGTCTCAGACACCGGGTGGCGGATCTCGCCGGACTGGCGATCGATGATCTCTTCGGACTGGGCGGAGCTGGGGCACGATGCGCTTGTGGATCTGCTCGACGGGATCGAAGGGCCGAGAGCCCAGGAGGCGGAGAAGCAGGGCGAGTTCAAGCTCAGTTATTACGTCCCGCTGGAGGCCGACCGGGAGTCGGTCCTCGAGGCGATGTGGGCTCGTCTTGCCGGCAGGGGCCTGAAGGCTAACCTGGTATGGAGTGTCGACGAGCCCGCCGGTGTCGGTCTGCTGGACGTGTTGCCGGCCAGCGCCGGCAAGCTGCACGCCATCGAATTCCTGATTCGCATGAACGGGTTTGCGCGGGAGCGATGCCTGTTCGCCGGCGACAGCGGTAACGACCTTCAGGTCCTTACGAGCCCGGTAAAATCGGTGCTGGTCGCCAATGCCAGTCCCGGGGTGCGAGAGGAGGCGCAGGCCCTCGCCACGGCTGCCGGTAACGCCGATACCCTGTATATCGCCCGGGGTGGCGTTCGTGATCTCAACGGAAACTACGCCGCGGGCATCCTCGAGGGGCTCGCCCATTTCTTTCCCTGGACCGTGGAATGGTGGCGATGAAGCCGGGGCGACGCTTCCTCGAGTTCGTGGTGGTCGTCATGGTGACGATGGCCGGCGCGACGGCGGCGGAGATCTCGGTGTCATGCGGCGCGGTGGGGCGGGAGCTGGAACTGTGCAGGAGCGGCGCAGAGGCCTGGGCAGGATCGACCGGCAACGAGGTGCGCGTGGTCACCGCACCCAGCGCCACCAACGAACGGCTTGCGCTCTACCAGCAGCTGCTCGCGGCCCGTGCGCCCGACGTCGACGTTTTTCAGATCGACGTCATCTGGCCCGGTATCCTCGGCAACCATTTTGTCGATCTGGGCGATCGTTTCAGGGGGCAGCGGCAGGCGTTTTTTCCGGAAATGGTCGCCAACAACACCGTGGACGGACGCCTGGTGGCGATCCCCTGGTTCGCCAGCGTGGGGATGCTCTACTACCGAAAGGACCTGCTGGACAAACACAGACTGGAAGTGCCCGGGACATGGGCGGAGTTGAAGGAGACGGCCCGAAAGATACAGGCCGCCGAACGGGAGAGCGGCAACACGAAAATCTGGGGATACGTCTGGCAGGGACGTGCCTACGAGGGACTGACCTGCAACGCCCTGGAGTGGATCGCAAGCCACGGCGGCGGCACGATCGTGGACCCTTCGGGCGCGGTGACGATCGACAACCCGCGGGCGGTTGCCGCGCTCGACCAGGCAGCCGGCTGGGTGGGCACGATCAGCCCGCGGGGCGTTCTCAACTATGCCGAGGAGGATGCGCGAGGCGTGTTCCAGTCGGGCAACGCCGTGTTCATGCGCAACTGGCCCTACGCCTGGTCCCTGGCGCAGGCGGAGGACAGTCCCGTCCGTGGCCAGGTCGCCGTCGCGCCGCTGCCCGCCGGCGGGAAGGACGGGGAACGGGCCACCACGCTCGGGGGATGGCAACTGGCGGTGTCGCGTTACTCGCGGCATCCGGAACTGGCCGCCGACCTGGTCCGGTACCTGACCTCGGCGGCCGAACAGCGTCGCCGCGCCATCGTGGCGGCCTATATCCCGACGAGACCCGTTTTGCTGGAGGACCCCGACGTGCTTCGGGAAAATCCCTTTTTCCGATTCGTCGCCGAGACCCTGCCCGACGCGATCGCCCGCCCCTCGTCCGTCACCGGATCGGCGTACAACCGTGTCAGCAACCGGACCTGGAACGCCGTACATGGCGTACTCGCGGGGCGAACGAACGCCACTGCCGCGCTTGCAAAGCTGGAGCGCGACCTGAAACGATTGCACCGGCGGGGCGGGTGGTGAGTTGAACCGCCCGGCGGGGGAGGGGGCAAGGGTCGCCTGGATGCTGCTCGCCCCGACCCTGATCGTACTGGCGCTGGTCGCGGGATGGCCGTTGGCGCGGACGATCTGGTTCAGCCTGACCGACGCCCACCTGGCGGACCTTGGGGCTGCACGCTTCATTGGACCGGAGAACTACCTGGCCCGGGACGAAGATGGCTGGTTCGGGGTCCTGGCCGATCCCCTGTGGTGGCGCGCCGTTCGCAACACCTCGGTCTTCGTGATCGTCTCGGTCACCCTGGAAACACTGCTGGGGCTGGTCATTGCCCTGGTGCTGCAGGCGCGTTTCCCGGGGCGTGCCCTGGTGCGGGCGGCCGTGCTGATCCCCTGGGCCATCCCCACCATCGTCTCGGCGCAGATGTGGGGATGGATGCTGCACGACCAGTTTGGACTGATCAATGATCTCCTGATGCGCCTGGGGCTGATCGGCCACCCCTTGGCGTGGACGGCCGACCCCGGTCTCGCCATGGGCGCGGTCATCGTCGCGGACGTCTGGAAGACCACGCCCTTCATGGCCCTGCTGAGCCTCGCGGCGCTGCAACTGGTCCCGGTCGAGTGCCTGGACGCCGCGCGCGTCGACGGCGCAGGGGCGGTGCGGACGTTCCGGCACGTGACACTGCCGCTGATCCTCCCGGCGCTGACAGTGGCGGTCATTTTCCGCTCACTGGACGCCCTGCGCATCTTCGACCTGATCTACGTCCTGACGCCCGGCAGTGAGCAGACGATGTCCATGTCGGTCTATGCGCGCCAGCAACTGGTGGATTTTCAGGATGTCGGCTACGGGTCGGCCGCCTCGTCGCTGCTGTTCTTCTTCATCGCCGCCTGCACCATCGGCTTCATGGTGCTTTCGCGACTGCGGCCAACGGCAGGTGCGGCACGATGAGACGCGGGATCGCGCGCACCGGTTTCGCGGCACTCACCGTGATGATCGTCGTTTTTGCGGTCTTCCCGTTCTACTACGCGATCGTGACCTCGCTGAAGACGGGCACTGCCCTGTTCCAGGTGGACTACCTGCCGCAGGTGGCCGACTGGGAAAACTACAGGGCGGTCTTTCGGGAACAGCCGTTCGGACGCAACATTGCGAATTCGGTGGTGGTGGCCACCGCGGTGGTCGTCGTGTCGCTGGCCCTGTCGCTGACCGCGGCCTACGCCCTTGGCCGCAAGTCCTTTCGCGGGCGAGGCCTGTTGCTGATGACGATCCTCGGCGTTTCGATGTTTCCACAGGTCGCGGTATTGTCGGGAATGTTCGAACTGGTCCGTGGACTGGGTCTCTACAATCGTACCGGCGGGCTGATGCTGAGTTACCTGATTCTCACGCTCCCGTTCACCGTGTGGGTATTGACCACGTTCACGCAAAGGCTCCCTGTGGAACTGGAAGAGGCGGCGGTCCTCGACGGGGCGGGGCCGCTGACCATCGTCTTCCGGGTGTTCCTGCCGCCGCTGGCCCCGGCGGCGGTCTCGACCGGCCTGCTCGCCTTCGTCGCGGCCTGGAACGAGTTTCTCTTTGCGCTGACCTTTACCCTGACGGATGGCCAACGCACGGTGCCGGTCGCCATCGCACTGATGAGCGGCGCCAGCGAATTCGAATTGCCCTGGGGCCAGATCATGGCCGCCTCGGTCGTCGTGACCCTGCCGGTCGTGGCGCTGGTGCTGTTCTTTCAGGGCCGCATCGTGGCGGGACTGACTGCCGGCGCCGTGAAGGGGTGACACACGCGGTGATTGGATCGTCGGATTTACATTGCGCCGGGGTAGAATCCCGAAAGCCCAAGGCGATTTCTGGCAGATGACCTACCAACCGTGTCTATCGCGTCGCGCTACAGGCACTGCCGGCTGCATTTGTTTGTGTCGGCGGGGAAGTACTTCTCGATCAGCTGGTATCGCGCCGGATCGTAGCGCTTCAGCTCGGACCGGGTGTTGACCGAATTGCAGATGGGTCCGGCCAATCCCGAAGATTCGCGTCAATTCGGGCTGATACTCCTTTGTGGGATAACTGATGTGCTCCGTCGCAGGTGACCGTTCAGTATAGTCGCCTATCGGGTGCCGACGGTCCGGGAACGCCGTGCGGGGTGCGGCTCCCGGGGTCAGTGGGCCTTACCCGGCACCGGGAAGGTGTCGTCCCGGGGATCTTCCGGGGGCGGTCGGGACCAGGCCCGGCGCGCCGTGCCAACGATGGTCCCTTTCCGGTCGATGTAGCAGGTGAATTCCAGTTCGGTCTCGAAACCTTCGGACATCTCGCCGATCACCACGTCGTCGACATAGAATCCTTGCGGGGTTGCGTGGGCCTTGCCGTAACGCAGGAAACGGGTGAAGCCGGGGGTGTTTGGCTGCGATTGCGCCGCATCCAGACAGCCCTGCCTGGCCCGCGCGGCTTCCGGTCGCAGGAATGATTCGACCGCGATCTGGACGCGTGGGCTGGCCAGATACACGGCGGCGAGCACGAACGCGCCGATGATGAGCAGGGGCGCCGGCGAGCGGCCTTTCCCTGTGCGGCTGACGGGCTTCGCCCTGCGGGCCAAACCGGGCGGCGTCCGGTCGTCTGATGTCATGTCTGGATCCACAATACTTCTATGCGACCCTAACCGGGCGTGGCGGCGGGTTCAAGCGGGCTGGCGGAAGTTCATCGGAACTGCGTCACCCAAAGCGGGTAAAATCCCGTACTTTTATTGCAATCAGGTTGGTCAGGCAGCAATGACGATTTCTCGACACCGATGGCAGGGGGCGACCCGAATTGTCCTGGGTTTGCTGGTCCTGGGGGCTGCCACTGCATGTTCCACGATCCAGTCTCCTCTGGACACATCCGGGCTTTCGCTCTCCTCGACACCCCTCTACGGCAAGTTCGTCTGGCACGATCTCATGACCGAGGACCCGGCGGCGGTGAAGCGCTTCTATGCCGGCCTGCTGGGTTGGGAGTACCACGATGCCACGGCGTTCAATAAGCCGTACACCCTGGTCAAGGCCAACGGCCAGTATGTGGCCGGAATCGTAAAGGTAAGGCGCCCGGATCCGGAAAAGCCGGTGTCGCAGTGGATCTCGTATCTATCCGTGCCTGACGTGGATGCTGCCGTCGGCACGACTGCCGACAAGGGAGGCGAGACCGTCGCCGCGGCGCGGGACATCCCCAATATTGGGCGCGCTGCGGTCGTGACCGACCCCGAGGGGGCCCCTCTGGGTCTGCTGCACTCGGATATCGGCGACCCGGACGACTCGACCGGGAACGCGAGGGGGCAGTTTCTGTGGATGGAATTGCTCGCGGACGACCCGGTGGTCGCCGCGGCCTTCTACCAGGCGCTGGCGGGTTACGAGGTCGAGGAGGTCGAGATCGGGGGCGGTCCCTACCGGGTTCTGCGCCGTGGTGTCGAGCGCGCGGGCGTTCTGAAGAATCCGGTAAAGGGCGCTGCGCCCATCTGGCTTCCCTACGTTGTTGTCGAAGATCCGGTGTCAGCGGTGGACAAAGTGCGCGAACTTGGAGGCCGGGTGCTGCTGGCACCGAAGCCCGAGGTTCGCAAGGGTACCCTGGCACTGGTTGAAGACCCGTCCGGCGCCGTGCTGGCCCTGCAGAAATGGCCGTTGTGAACCGGGAGAATTTTATGAGAAAGGCAATCAGAATTGCTCGAATCGTTACCATTCTGCTAATCGCGACGCAGCTGTCCGGATGCACACCGCATGTCGGTGTCGGAATGAGTGTCGGCATCCCGGTCGGTTGGGGTAACGTCAACGTCGGCGTCAGCAGCGGCGGCTGGTACGGGCGACCCTACTGATGAAACACCCTATTCGAGTTTTCGCAGTGCGCAATCGCTATAGCAGGGGCCGCAGCACCCGTCTGGTCTTTACACTGACGTGGGTTGCACTCGTGCTCGTGGGATTGACCGCCTGCAGTTCGACGAAACTGGTGACACAGTGGAAAGATGATCAGTATGGCGGCCCGGCATTCTCATCGATTTTCATTGTCGGAATGGTCAAGGACGATGTCTCGCGCCGATACCTCGAGGATGCGCTGGCTGCGCGGATGGACAAGGACGGCGTCAAAGGCATTCCCGGTTATCGCCTGTTACCGACACCGGTCGATCTGGACGAGGAGTCCGAGATCAGGGAGGCTGTTGGGCAGACGGATGCCGACGCGGTCCTGATCGTGACCCTTACCGGGGTCGACAAGCAGGAGCGCGTCGTACCGCCGCGCGTCGAGTACGTGCCGGCCATGGGTATGGGGTACGGCATGTATCCCTACTACATGTCCTCTTACCAGGCCGTTTACCAGCCTGGCTACACGACCATCGATACGATCATCGGGATGGAACAGAAACTGTTCTCCGTTGCGTCCGAGGAACTCGTCTGGGCGGGCAAGACCGAGTGCGTCAACCCGTCGTCCAGGGACAAGGTGGTCGGTGAGATGGCGGACGTGCTGATGATCAACCTGACGAAAAGCGGTCTGGTGAAGTAGCAGTACGACAGGTCGGGTAAGCGCAGCGTAACCCGTCGATTGAAATCGACTCCGAACGCAATGTCGGATTACGGCGCGGCCGGGTGTGTTACGGGATCCGTGATTTCCTGGCGCGCCTAATCCGACCTACAAATTCTCGGGGAGTACAGTAGGTCGGGTTAGCGCAGCGTAACCCGACGTTCGATATTGTATCCGTACACAGCGTCATGCTACGGGGCGCGGCCGGGTACGATCATTCGAAGACGTTCGCGCCCAGTTTCTGCGAGACGTAGGTGATGGCCTTTTGCGCTCTAATGCTGTTGCCGGCCGGGTCCAGGGGCGGGGAGAACGCAGCAATACCGAAACGTCCAGGTGCGACTGCGATAATGCCGCCGCCGACGCCGCTCTTGCCGGGCAGGCCGACGTTGTAGAGCCAGATGCCCGAGTCGTCGTAGAGGCCCGCAGTTGCCATGACGGCCAGGACCTGTGGCACATTCCGCATTGATGACACGCTTGCCGGTGACCGGGTTGACGCCGTGGTTGGCGAGTGTCGCGGCCATCACCGCCAGGTCGTGCGAAGTGACATTGACCGAGCACTGCCGCGTGTAGATGTCGACCGACATCTCCGGGTCGTCGTAGATGCGCTCGTAGGCGTTGAGCAGCATGGCGATCGCCTGGTTACGCTGGTTGGTTTCCGCCTCGGACTTGTAGACCGGCTCGTTGACCGAGAGCTCGCGTCCCGCGAAGGCGTTGTCGGCTTCCGAGATCTGCTTCCACTTCTCGTCCGCGGTCTTGCCGGGCACCAGGCTCGTCGTGGCGATGGCGCCGGCGTTGACGAAGGAATTGACCGAACGCTCCTGGATGTCCTCGATGGCATTGACCGAGTTGAACGGCTGACCGGTGGCGTCCACGCCGATCTTGTCGATGATGTCTTCCTCGCCCTGCGCCGGCATCACCAGGGCAAGCGTGAACACCTTGGAGATCGACTGGATGGAAAAGGGCGACTCGACGTCTCCGACGTCGTGTGTCTTGCCGTCGACGGTGACCAGTGAGATGCCAAAGAGTTTCGGGTCGACCTCTGCCAGGACCGGGATGTAGTCGGCGTTTTTGCCTCCCTGATCACCCTTGAATTCCGTGTGTGCGTCCTCGAGGACCTGGCCGACGTCCCGGGTCTTTCCGCCTTCCGATGCCGGTTTCGTCGCGGAGTTCGCCAGTGCCGCTGTGGTCAGGCATCCGAGGACGAGTGCGAGCATGAGGTGTCCCACGGCACGCAAGCGAATCCGGTTGCCATTGTGTTGTATTGACATGACGGTCTCCTTTGTCGCGTTGGTTGGAAAGACGATGCCCCTCTATCGAAATTCAGAATCCGAACTGCGCCTGCAGGCGCAGGCTCACCTGTCCGGGATCGGCGGCCGACAACCAGCCGAGGCTGCCCGATGGCGCGACGATGGTCTTATCCAGGGCCTCGAAGAGATAGGCCAGCTCCCCTAACGATAGTTGTCGGACACGTACTGGGGCTGGATGCCGATGGACGAGCCGATGGCGAAGGTGAAGTCGTTGGGCGAGAACTCGAGTCCCAGGACGTCCTGGGCGTACATCCAGTCCTCGCGGGACAGCGCCATGAACTGCTCGCCGACCCGGATACCCCAGTGGGGTGTGAAGGCGTACTGGAGATAGGCGGCGATCAGGTCGGCGTTGCCGGTGTCGTCGATGTTGAGACGCAGGTGGTACTTCAACGGGTCGGTGTACTGTCCCTCGAAGAAGAAGCGTGTGCGGTTGATCGAGAAACCCTGCGTGAAGTCGTCCTCGCCGGCCGGGGAGCCGTTACGCCAGTTGGTGTTGTAGCGGACCTGTGTGTAAGCCCCGATGTTCAGGCGAAACTGGCCGGACTCGTCGCCGATGAAGAAACCGTTGACGGCGTTCTTGTTGTAGCCTGCCGTGATCTTAGATTCGGGTTCGGTATCCGGTTCGTCCGTCGCGGCGACGGTTTCGGGGGCCTTTTCGGCAGGTGGCTGCGTTGCCGGGATGGCGACGGGGGCGGGTGTCGGAGGTTCCTCTTCACCGCGCAGCTCGCGGTTTTCCTGCTCGAGCTTTTCGACCCGCTTGCGCAGGATCTGCAACTCCCTGAGGATCTGCTCCTGCGTGGCCGCGTCCAGGCCCTGCTGCGCGAACCCGGGTAGCGCGACCGTGGTCATGGACAGTGTGATCGTTAGAAACCTGACAACAAGGTCTATGAATCGGCAAGACATGATGCTGTCCCCCAGGCGATTTCTGTCAAATGACATACCATCCTGCTTGTCTTTTCATCCGTCCCCGGTGTTGCGACAACCGTTACATAGTTCGACGATGCGCCTGTTGTCGCGCCTTGATAACGAACGAAAATCCTGCGCGATCCGATATGTCATTTTCCGGCAATCGCCTTAATTTTCTTGTCACCGACACGGTGGTTCATTTTTCTGTATTGCCGGATGCGCCGAGGGCGGTACCGGCTCTCCCGTTAGACTGAAATAATAACCCGTCAAACTGTATTGACAACGGTTTTACCTTGCCACCCATGATGAGTCCCCCCGCGACCGTGAGAGTCACGCTGGCGACGACATGGGTACCGGTATAGCCGGGCGCGGGAACCCGGCTTTGCGCCGGCTCGGTTATGTGCTTCCCTGTCGCAACGGATCAAATCACCGGTCAGAACGTACCTGCCTCGAAGTCCCGGTAGGCCTGGAGGATTTCCGCGCGTGTATTCATCACGAACGGGCCCATGCGCGCCACCGGCTCATTGAGCGGTTTGCCGGCGATCAGCAGGAAGCGGGTTGTCGTTGCCCGACCCCGGATCACGATCCGCTCTCCGGGTCCCAGGACCGCGAGACTCCCGGACGGAACGTCGGTCGAATCTCCCGGTGCTCCCCCGTCTACGATCAGGCCGCCTTCGGCGACATGCAGGAAGGCGTTGTGGGTGGCGGCGAGCGTCTCCTCGAATACGCCACCTTCGGGCAGGAACACGTCCATGTATACGGGTTCCGTCGACACCGCGTTGACCGGGCCGGTGGACCCCGCGCCTGTGCAACCCGCGATGACACGGACCTCGACGCCACCGTCCCGCCGTTCCACGGGAACTTTTTCGGGGCTGTACTCCTGGTAGCGTGGCTCGCTCATCTTTTCGGACGCAGGCAGGTTGATCCACAGTTGGTAACCCCACAACAGGCCGTCCTGCTGCTCCGGCATCTCCGAGTGCAGGATGCCCCGACCCGCCGTCATCCACTGCACGCCACCCGGCTCGATCACGCCCTCGTGTCCCTTGCTGTCGGCGTGCCGCATCCGGCCGGCGAGCAGGTAGGTGACGGTCTCGAACCCGCGGTGGGGGTGTTCGGGAAACCCGGCGATGTAATCCCCTGCCTGGTCGGAGTGCATCTTGTCCAGCAACAAAAAGGGGTCCAGCCGGTCGAGACGGGGGTCGCCGATGTAGCGCGTCAGCCGTACGCCCGCACCGTCGGATGTCGCGGTGCCGGGAACGATTTTGCTGACCCGGCGATTCATTGCCACAGTTCGTTCGGCTTGCGTGTTCATGTCTCGTACCTCGCCCTTGTTTATAGACTGGATTGTCAGGGAGCGATTATTGGCGTTGCCAAATGCAGGATAAATACCGGTAAGATAAAAACATTGTTCATAAAACAAGAACAAAGCCGATATCCAGGAGCGGCGCGACTGCACCGATTTGCCCGATCTCCGGCGCCAGCTACCTTTCGGGTCACAAGTGACTTACGCTAGCGGGTGCGTTGCTTTCGCGATACTTTCGTTCAACTGACCGAGACAAGACGGAGATGCTCATGAGAACCAGACGGGTAACGGGACTGATCCTCGCGGGCGCGATGGCCGCGGGTTTGCAGGGTGCCTCCGCCGGGGCCGCGAAGCAGGACTACGAGGCGAAGGAAGTGGGCGACGGTGTCTACGTGGTCCACGGACCGACGGAATATCCCAATCCGCAAAACCGCGGGTTCATGAACAATCCCGCCTTCGTGGTGACCGACGAGGGTGTCGTGGTCGTCGACCCGGGCAGCGGACTGTGGGTCGGTGAAATGGTGCTGGAAAAGATCGCCGCCGTGACCGACAAACCCGTGGTGGCGGTGTTCAATACACATGTCCACGGCGACCACTGGCTCGGTAACCATGCGATCCGCGACAAATACCCGAAGGCAAAGATCTACGGGCATCCCCGCATGATCGAGCGCGTCGGGGAAGGCGCGGGGGACGAGTGGGTCTCGAGCCTCGAACGGCTCACCGAGGGTGCGACGAAGGGCACGAAGGTGGTGGCGCCCGACAATGCTATCGACAATGCACAGAGTGTGACTGTCGGTGGTGCGACCTTCGAGATCCTGCATACCGGGAAATCGCACACCGATAACGACATCATGATTCACCTGCAGCCGGCCAACATTCTGTTTCTGGGAGACAACGTGGGTTATCACCGCATACTTCGTCTCGACGACGGCAGCTTCCCGGGGAATATCGAGGCCATCGACGTCGCACTGGAACGGGGAGCAACGACCTACGTGCCGGGGCACGGTCCCACCGGGGGGACGGAAGTGCCACAGGCGTATCGCGACTACCTGAACACACTGTACGAACAGGTCAAGGTGTATTACGACGAAGGCTTGAGCGACTTCGAGATCAAGCCCGAGGTGCTGCCGAAGCTCATGGCGTGGCAGACCTGGTCGGGTTTCGACGACGAACTGGGCAAGCACATCAGCCTGGGCTATCTGGAGATCGAGGCGGCCGAATTCTGACCGGTAAACCTTGACGCGCTCGAGTAATCAAACCGGCGCCCCGGGGCGCCGGTCCTCCCGTTTGTGAAGTCGCGCCCTACTTGGCCCGGGTGTCCTCTTCCCCGGTCACCGATGCGACCGTCTCTGGGGTCCTGTAGTAGTACCTGCCATAGCCCCGGTCTAAGCGACTCCGGTAGGCATTATGCAGTGCCTCGACCTGCTGAAAGCGCGCGTCCATCCAGTCACGCTGCGCGGCGCCCCACGGATCCACCCAGCGTCGCCACGCGTCGCTCCGGGCCTTCTTCCAGTCGTGGATGGAGTCCATCCAGCGGCGCTGGTTATCCATCAGCGACAGCTGCCGGGCCATTTCCCTGTCCATTGCGTCCTCGATCGCCGCGCTTTCAGCAAGCGCGAATTCAAGGTGCCCCAATCCATAGGGATCGAAATAGTAGGGCGCGGCAGTGTAGTAGCTGACCGGCGCGGTGGCTACCGGGCTCACTGTTTCCGTCGTGGCCTCGTCTGCCAGCGATGCCTGCATGCCGGATCCCACCGATACCAGCAATGCAGTCAGTGCGAGCGAACTCAGTCTCTTCAACATGATGACGACCTCCGCTTTTCTCATGCGTCCACTTTACGGCAGGGACGCTCTTTGCCTACCTAAATAGTAATATTAGAAAACGCTTCTTTACTTGATCTTGATCAGGGTCGAATCCGATTGGGTCGCAGGTGGGCAGGCTCCAGTCGCTCGGAAGAGGGGTTGCGCGGGTATCCCGGGGGGAGGGTGAGATTCCTCTTGAAGTTGCCTTCGACGAATCAGCAATTTTCCGGCCGCATGGCCTCGTACTCGGATTCGAAGAAGAACCTTTTCTCGCCGAAGGCCGGCGTCAGGTCGTCGAACCAGGTGGCGTTTGCGTCGTAACGGGCGAAGAACGGTCGGTGGGTCCATGCCGGGTTCCGGCCCTGCAGAAATCGCAGCGCGAAGACCTTTTCGCCGGCGATCTCGGTGACGCCCTGGATCTCCACCTTTCCCGGTCCGGCGCTCATCGACGGGCCGCGGGCGGTACGGGCGAGCCCGGATACCCGCTGGATCGCCAGCCGGTAGGTCTCCCAGGTCTTCTCCAGCGGGACTTCGAAGTAGTTCCGCGCGCCGGTGTCGCGCTCCACGAACATGTAGTAGGGAATGATGCCGAGTTCCACCTGCCTGCGCCACAGCGCGCTCCAGACCTCGGGCGTGTCGTTGATGTGGGCGAGGATCGGTCCCTGGCTGCGGATCGTCACGCCGGTGTCGCGAACCCGGCGAATCGCCTCGCGCGCGATCGGGGTATCCAACTCGCGCCAGTGATTGTAGTGGGCCATCAGGGTGACGTGCTTGCCGCCGCGGACAAGCCACTCCAGCAGTCTCAACAGGTCGTCGGCGTCCCTGTCGGTGACGAAACGATATGGCCAGAAGGTAAGGGACTTGGTGCCGATGCGGATATTCTGAATGTGTTCGAACTCCGGTTGCAGCAGCGGGGAGAGATACTGCCCGAGATTGGACGTCTTCATCACCATGGGATCGCCACCCGTAAACAGTACATCGGTGACTTCACGGTGACCCCGCAGGTAGCCGAGCAGGGTCTCGCTCTCGGTACTGGCGATCCGCAGTTCCCTGTCGCCCACGAACTGGGCCCAGCGGAAGCAGAAGGTGCAATAGGCGTGGCAGGTCTGGCCCTGCCCGGGAAAGAAGAGCACGGTCTCTCGATACTTGTGCTGGATCCCGTTGATCGTTTCCCCGTCCTTCGTCGGACGGTTCATGTCCAGCTGACCCGCGGGGTGGGGGTTGAGTCCGTCGCGGATCTCTGTCGCGAGTGCCTGGATCTCACCCTTGCCCGCCCCGCCGGCATGCAGGGACGCCATCCTTGCGAACGACGCCTCATCGAGCATGGCCTTTTGCGGAAAGGTCAACAGGAACATCGGGTCATCGGTCGGGTTGCTCCAGTCGATCAACTCGCTGATGACGTATTGGTTGACACGGAACGGCAACACGCTCGCCGTGATTTTCATGGCAAGGCGTTGCTCTTCGGAGAGCACCTGCAACTGCGGGATCTTGTCCAGATGCCGGTCGGTGAAGACCTGGAAGCGTCGCCCGGGGATCGAACTCGAGCCGGGAATCCGTTGTAAGTTCGCGACCGAAGTCATCTCTGGCCTCCATAATTCCATTGCATATCCATCCGGCGCCCGGTCGGGACGGGCACGGATCCGTAGGGTCTTTCGTGTAAAGGCCTGGCAATCGCCTGTCGGCGGTGGAGGTTCGCGAGGACAGCGCGCGACGTGAGTAGACCAATGAGCAGGATGCCGGGAGAATTTCCCGGACCCCGTCGTCATTGACGACATTCTCCAGTTCCAATAGTGCGCTGCGGTGAATGTTTCTTCACTCTGGAAAGCGACGCGCATCCACTTTTTACGGCGAGAAGCGGACGGGTTCGTTTCCCGAACCGGCCGGCTCGCTACACTGTCGCCGCCCTGGCGGCGCCTTCCTCCACGGGGCCAGGCCAACCCCTTCCTTCCCTGGCCGGCGTGTATCGTGATTGTTCTGAAGTCCACCGGCGCGAAGGCAGGGTAACAAAGCCGGGGCGGGGAAGTAAAAGCCCGCGCCGGGCGGGGTTCGGTATTCTTGCACTCAATCACACGATCCGATATGAGGTTTCCTGCGGGGGCCAACTGGTTTTCGTGACACTTTGCCCCGTGTGGAGGGGTGTGAAACGGCTAACGGGCGGGGCATCTTGCGCCGGGTCGGCGAGCTTTGTCATAGTGCGCGTGATCGGGATCGCGGGAGCGATACTGCCCGGTGTCACTCCGGGTGCACCGTGGCGGTTCCGCGGCTAAGGCGATTTCTGTCAAATGACATACCATCCTGCTTGTCTTTTCGTCCGTCCTCTGTGTTGCGACAACCGTTACATCGTTCGACTATGCGCCTGTTGTCGCGCCTTGATGACGGACGAAAATCCGGCGCAATCTGGTATGTTATTTTCCGGCAATCGCCTAAAGTCAGTATCGACCGGCTGACAAGGAGAAAACATGAGCGATTCGTTGCGGGCGGCCGAGGCCATACTGCGCAATTCCATCCTTCGCTACCGTGGCGTTGCCGTCGGCACCGCCGCGGCGTGCGATCCGGGTGGTCTGTCGGCGGTGAACTATGAAGAATGCTTCATCCGCGACTTCGCCGTCTCCGCAATGGTGTTCCTGCTGCGCGGCGAGAGCGAAATCGTGCGCGACTTTCTCAAGACGGTGGTTGATATTCAGCACCAGCGTCGCGCCATGTCCGGCCACAAACTTGCCTCCGGCATGATGCCGGCGAGCTTCCGGATCGATCACGACGAGGAAGGCAACGAGTTGCTCAAGGCGGATTTCGGCGACAAGGCGATTGGCCGGGTGGCGCCCGTGGATTCCATGTTCTGGTGGACGATTATCCTCGGGCAATACGTCCGATCCAGCCGGGACCTCGCACTGGCCGAGCGCGAGGATTTCCAGGAGGCCATACGCGATATTCTGAACATGTGCCTGCGCGAGGAGTTCGAGGACTTTCCCACCCTCATGGTCCCGGACGGTTCGTTCATGATCGATCGGCGCATGGGGGTCAACGGACACCCGCTCGAGATCCAGACCCTGCTCTACGCGACCCTGGACGTCGCCCAGGACCTGTTGCGACCCTGCCCGGACAACGAGAAACTGATTTCCCTGGTGCAAACGCGCAAGCAGGCGCTGTTGAGCTATCTTCGGATCATGTACTGGATGGACCTCAAGGTGCTCAACGAGGTCCACCGCTTCAAGACGGAGGAGTTCGGGAGAAGCAGCCAGAACGCGCTGAACATCTACCCCGAATCCATTCCCGACTGGCTGATGGACTGGATGCCGGACGATGCCGGTTACTTCGTCGGCAATCTGGGGCCGAGCCGCATGGACGCGAGATTTTTCTGCCGGGGCAACCTGATGGCGATCTCCTTCGGCATCGCCTACGAGGATCAGGCCGCCGCATTGATGCGCCTGTTCGATGCGCGCTGGGACGACCTGATCGGAGACATGCCATGCAAGATCTGTTATCCGGCGGTATCCGGTGCAGAATGGCAACTGACCACGGGCAGCGATCCGAAGAACGTTCCGTGGTCCTACCACAATGGTGGCAACTGGCCGGTACTCCTGGCGAGTTTCGTGATGGCGGCGATCAAGACCGGGCGGGAGGACCTTGCCTTGAGGGCCCGTGATATCGCCGACAGGCGTCTGGCGGAAGACGACTGGCCAGAGTACTACGACGGAAAACGCGGGCGTCTGGTTGGCCGGCGCTCGAACTTCTTCCAGATCTGGTCCGCGGCGTCCTACATCACCGCGCACGAAGTGCTGAACAATCACAGTCTCGTCGACGTCTACACGCCCGAACACTGGCGTCCGGCGAAGCGCGAACCGGACTGTCCCTGAAAGGTGAATCCATGAAGCAGGAATCTGCTGGCCGGCCGCTCGTCTTCGGCGAGGTACTCTTCGACCGCTTTCCCGACGGGTCCTCGGTACTGGGCGGCGCGCCGTTCAATGTCGCCTGGCACCTGCAGGCATTCGGCCGGTCGCCGGTCTTCGTCAGCCGGGTCGGGGACGATGCGCCGGGCCGCCGAATTCTGGAAGCCATGGAGCGATGGGACATGACCACCCGTTTCGTTCAGCGAGATGCCGATCACCCGACCGGCGTGGTGGACGTGATCATGGAGGAGGGTGGCCACCGTTTCGATATCGTGGCTGACAGCGCCTGGGACCATATCGCACCGCACGACATCGATCGCCTTCCCGAAGCGGGGATGTTGTACCACGGCAGCCTGGCCCGCAGGTGCACCGTTTCTCGTGGCACGCTGGCAGACCTCAGACGACACACACGGCTGCCGGTATTCGTCGACGTCAATCTGCGCGACCCGTGGTGGGATGTCGACTCCGCCCTGGATGTCCTGACCGGGTGCCGCTGGGTCAAGTTGAGCGATGAAGAACTGCGCACGCTGGCTCCGGGCAAGACCGGCATCGAGTCAGGGGCAGCTACACTACAGGAGCTGTGCAACATTGACACACTATTCGTCACCCTCGGCAGCGAGGGCGCATTCGTTCGAAGGGAGAGGGGGGAAACCTTTCGTGTCAGTCCGGGAACGGAAGTGACCGTGGTCGATACCGTGGGCGCGGGGGACGCCTTCTCTTCGGTGCTGCTGCTGGGACTGGGGCTTGGGTGGCAGATGCAAACCCTCCTTGATCGCGCGCAGGCTTTTGCCTCGGCCATTGTCGGGATACGTGGCGCGACCGTTGATGACCGGGCGTTCTATCGACCCCTCGTCGATGCCTGGGGCCTGTCATGAGTATCCGGGGCGATCACCCTGGCGATCCGCTCGTCGCGTTGGGGGAGTATCTTCAGTCGCATCGGTCCGAAGCCCGTCACATGCTGCACGAATTGCAGTTGCTTGACCGGCAGTTCCTGCTGCGAAGCGACCTGCAGGATATGTTCGCCAGCGTGTGTGCGCAGCCGGGAGGCGAGCACCTGCCCGGTACCCCGCTGGCAAAGGCCATAGGCTGGGCGCAGGAAGCGGCCATCGATGCCTCGTGGATCTACGTTGCCCTGCGCACACGCGTGGCGCGCTGGCGCTACATTCGGGTCCATTTCGATACCATCGATCCCGAAGAGATTCCGGTTGAGGCGTTCCTGGAATTCAAGGAGCGTCTGGTCGACGGTGGAGATGGACGACCCGCTACCGACCCCCGCCTCCTCGAGGTGGACCTGGAGCCGTTCTCCCGGGAGTTCTACAAGCTCCACGAGGCGCGTTCCATCGGCCGCGGGGTGGAGTTCCTCAATCGTCGCCTGTCGAGCCGGCTGTTCGAGGAACTCGGCAAGGGCGACAGGCGACTGCTCGATTTCCTGCGCGTCCATCGTCACCGCGACCAGCAACTCATGCTCAGCAAGGATATCGACGACGTACCCGGGTTGCGATCGGCATTGCGCGTGGCCGACGACTTCCTGAAGCGGCAGGCCCCGAATGCCGGTTGGGACGAGGTCGGACACGAACTGCGGGGTCTCGGATTCGAGGCGGGCTGGGGTGCCGACGTCTCCAGGATTCGCGACACCATGCACCTGTTGCTGGACATCCTCGAGGCGCCGTCGCCGGACAACCTGGAATCGTTTCTCGCGCGGATCCCGATGATTTTTTCGGTGGCCATCGTTTCCCCTCACGGCTGGTTCGGGCAGAGCGACGTTCTCGGGCGCCCCGACACGGGCGGGCAGGTGGTCTACATCCTTGACCAGGTGCGTGCCCTCGAGGCGGAGATGCTGAGCCGGAATCAGGAACAGGGGCTCGACATCGAGCCCCGCATCGTCATCCTGACCCGTCTGATTCCGGAGGCGGAAGGGACGGCCTCCGATCAGCGGACCGAACACGTCGCCGGGACCCGTAACGCCCTGATCCTGCGGGTGCCATTCCACAATGCCGCCGGGGATGTCGTGCCACAATGGATCTCCCGGTTCGAGATCTGGCCTTATCTGGAACGCTATGCCGCAGATGCCGAACTCGAACTGACGGCCGAACTCAATGGTCGCCCCGACCTTATCGTGGGCAACTATTCGGACGGTAACCTGGTCGCCTCGCTGATGGCCGGCGATCTCGGGGTGACGCAATGCAATATCGCGCATGCGCTGGAGAAAACGAAGTATCTGTACTCCGACCTGTACTGGCGGGACAACGATCCTCAGTATCACTTCTCCTGTCAGTTCACCGCCGACCTGATCGCGATGAACCAGGCCGACTTCATCATCACCAGTACCTACCAGGAGATTGCCGGGACCGACGACAGCATCGGGCAGTACGAGGCGCATTCGGCGTTCACGCTCCCGAGTCTCTACCGCGTCGTTCATGGGATCGATCCGTTCGATCCCAAATTCAACATCGTCTCGCCCGGTGCCGATCCCGACGTCTACTTTCCGGCCACTGACAGGAAACGTCGCCTCAAGCACCTGCTGCCGGAGATCGAGGCGCTCGTCCACGGAGGTCCCGGAAAAACCGCCCGGGGCGAGCTGCTCGACCGTGGGAAACCCCTGCTGTTCACCATGGCCCGCATGGATCGCATCAAGAACATCACCGGTCTGGTGGAATGGTACGGCAGCAGTGCGGCATTGCGACGCGAGGCGAACCTGTTCATCGCCTCCGGACACATCGACCCCGATCATTCGCTCGACAACGAGGAACGCGATCAGATCGAAAAGATGCACGCCTTGATGGACGAGTACTCGCTCGACGGCGAGGTGCGCTGGATCGAGGGGCAGGTCAATCGTGAACGCAACGGGGAGATCTACCGCTACGTCGCGGACAACCGGGGAGCGTTCGTACAACCCGCTCTGTTCGAGGCCTTCGGGTTGACGGTGATCGAGGCCATGGGATCCGGCCTGCCGACCTTCGCCACCTGTTTCGGTGGTCCGCTGGAGATCATCGAGGACGGCGTGAACGGATATCACATCGATCCGAATCACGGCGAGCTGGCGGCGGACAAGATCGCGGCATTCTTCGCCCGTTGCGTGGACGACCCGTCACAGTGGGACAAGATCGCCGCGGGAGGGCTCGAGCGAGTCAAGCAGCGCTACACCTGGAAGCGTTACGCCGAGCGCATGATGACACTGTCGCGGGTCTATGGTTTCTGGCGCTATGTCACCGACCTCGAGCGCTCCGAAACGCGGCGCTATCTGGAGATGTTTTACGCGCTGCAGTTCCGACCGCTGGCCTCTGCGATGGAATCGACATAGCCAGGACATCGAACCAGTTCACAAAGCGCGCCGCTTCATTTACTGCATGTTCTGGCAGGTAGTTTTGCTTCGTGTCAAATTCTCCTGGAGAATTGTTCAATTCTTCTGGCATTCATCACATTTCATTTCTACTCTATAGTTAGAGGGTGCTTCGCTGTGCATGGCGGGTGGCGAACGGTTTGGGGTGTAGACATGGAGACGACTAATGGCCAAGAAGAAGAGCAGTGCGAAATCAGCAAAGTCAGCAAAATCGGGTGAGCACGGTTTTCTGAACGCGGTGGAGAAAACCGGCGCCTCGCTGGTAGATGAAGTGAAGCAGTTGTTTGATGGTCTATCCGACAGGGTTGCCGGTATGGCGAGTTCAGCGGCGGATGCGACCGTCTCGGTCGCGGGAAAGGTCAGCCATGATCCGGCGGAAATGCTCAAGGGCGTGTTGAATGAGGTGAAGGAGGCGGGTGAAGCCTCGGTGAGAACCATCGGTGACGGGTTCGATTCCTTGCGGGAGCAGGTCCTGAGCGTGGTGTCGTCGAAACCGAAGAAGGCTGCTGCCAAGAAGAAGGCTGCACCCAAGAAGAAGGCAGCGCCCAAGAAGAAGGCAGCGCCCAAGAAGAAGGCTGCACCCAAGAAGAAGGCAGCGCCCAAGAAGAAGGCTGCACCCAAGAAGAAGGCGGCAACCGGAAAGGCCTGATCCGGTTCGAAGCGATAGATCTCCGTAATGGTTTCCCGATTCGCCGCGCGTGTGGTGTGACAACGTGACCCGGGTGCCGGACGGAAAGTCCGGCACCGATTTTCCGGGGGCAGGGCATGGTATCCAGCCGATGGGGAATGTCTCCGGACGTACCCGTATCGGGGTGGCGATGAATCCGTGACCGCAGGTTTCGCGCGGTATGTTGTAACACCGATGAATTGTTCCGTGGCCCGACTGTATCTCCGAGAGATTTACGGACTTGGGGGAAGATGAATGTCGACCCGCAGTCCCCCGAGATCGTTTGATCGCCCCAGTATCAACTTGCCGCCGTACTGTGTCACGATATCCTCTACGATCGCGAGCCCAAGGCCGTGACCCGGGCTCGTCTCGTCGTGCCGCTCTCCGCGCCCCAGCAGGCGTTCTGTCTCCGCTTCATCCACGCCGGGCCCGTCATCCTCGACCGTTAACGACAATCCGTCCTCGCCCCGGACGGTGACCCTGACTACCGATCCTGCCCATTTGCTGGCGTTGTCGAGCAGGTTGCCGAACAGTTCCAGCAGGTCCTCCCGGTCTCCCCTCAGCGAAGATGTTTCGGGGAGCGACGCTTCGTAGGCCAACCCTTTCTCGGCGTAGATATTCTTCAGCACCTCCAGCAGCCCGGGCAGTTCCCGGGCGACGTCGAACCGCTGTCCCGCGCCCGATGCACCAGCCAGTCGGGCGCGTTTCAGTTCCCGTTCCGTGATCGTCCGGATTTTTTCTATGGCCTCCTGCATGGTTCCTGTCGTCTCCGCACCGACCTGCGGATCGATGCGTGACACGGTTTGGGAAAGCAGCGTCAGCGGGGTCTTCAGCGCATGGGCCAGATTACCCAGTGCGTTGCGGTGACGTTGCATGCGTTGACGCATGACCTGCAACAACCGGTTGACCTCATCCACCAGCGGGAGAATTTCCCGTGGCACGTCGCTCGTCAGGGCGTCGATCTCGCCGCGCTCCAGCCGAAGACAGTCCTCGCGCAACCGATCGAGTGGGCGAAGACTGAGACGGATGATGATGCGCTGCGTGACGATCAGCAGGCCGAGCAAACCCAGTGTGACGAGGGTGAACCGTAAACGGAACCGGTTGATGTGCTCGTGGAGGAAGCTGAGGTCTTCGGCGACTGTGATCCGCACCGGATGCCCCTGCTTGGTGTATTGCGCCGTCCAGGCCAGCAACGGTTGTGCCTGGGGGCCGGTGAGATACCAGGTGACGACGCGCCCCCCGGAGGGACGGGCGGAGACGTCAAGGCTTTCGTCCCACAGTGAACGGGATCGGTAAAGGTGGTCTGCGGATTCGATCAGGTAGTAGTGCCCGGAGTAGGGCCGATTGTATACCGGCGCGCTGTAGCCTGGTTTGACATCGGGAACAGCGTCCTCGTCGAACTGAAGTCCGAGCAGCAGGCTGTCGACGTCGTGTTCCAGTCGCGACAGCACGTATTCCTCGGTCAGCTTGCGCGGTGCCCGGCTGGTGACCAGCCAGTGCAGGCCGAACAGCAAGATGACACTGCCGATCAGCCAGACGCCCAGGCGCGTCTGGAGTGAACTCACTCTTCCTCTCCGAACACGTAGCCCTGACCGCGCCGGGTTCGAATCAGGTTTTTCCCGAATTTCTGGCGCAGGCGATTGACGTACACCTCGATGACGTTGCTGTCACGCTCGTCGTCGAACTCGTAGAGGTGCTCGGCGAGTCGGGATTTCGACAGGACCTTGCCGCGATTCATCATCAGGTAGCGCAGCAGGCGGAATTCCGTCCCGGTGAGCGGATGGCTTTCACCGGACTGTGTCGTGACCGTCTGGTGTTCCTCGTCCAGGGTGAGCCCGGCGGCCGACAGGCCACTGGTCGATCGGGTCATGCTGCGCCGGATGACGGCCTGCATCCGCGCGAACAATTCCTCCGTGTGGAACGGTTTGCTCACGTAGTCGTCCGCGCCTGCCTTGAATCCCTCGACTTTCTCGTGCCACGCGTCGCGCGCCGTCAGGATAATCACGGGCGTTTCAACCTGGTCCGCGCGCAGGTTGTGCAGGACCTCCAGACCGGGACGGCCGGGAAGTCCCAGATCGAGAACGATCAGATCGTAGCCTTCCTCGCGCGCCATGTGTTCGGCGTCGATTCCATCGGTGGCCAGGTCCGCCGCGTAGCCGTTGGCACGCAAGCCCTGCTGCAGTTCCCTGGCCAGTGCCCGATCGTCTTCGACCAGTAGTACGCGCATAACCTATTCGTCTTCCTTCCCCAGGGGTTCCCCGGTGGCGGCGTCGTAACGGAATTCGTGGTAGCTTCCGTCCCTACCGGCGACGGCGATCTCGTAGATCAGTCTGTTGCCCTCACGCTCGATCTCCGCCTCCAGCAGTTCGCCGGGAAATCGCTCCCGGGAGATCCGCAGAATTCGGTCCAGGGGAAGTATCTCGCCGGCCTGGCGCAGACGGTAAACCTCGTTGTGACCCGGAATCGTTTCCGTCACTTCCGCGGACTCACCGGCAACAGCTACTGTGGCCGAAAGCCACAGGACCGCGAGCATTGCCATCCGGATACCTGACCGCATGGTCAGCACGGACATACCGTACAGTGACACGGGAAGTTTCTCATTCATCCGGCTCCGCATTCAGTAGCGGCATCAGCCAGGACTCTACGTGGACCCCGGGCAGATCCCGGCGCAGTCCCTTCAGCAGTTCCCGTGCGGTGGATTCGGAGGTGCGTATCTGAAACATCAGACGATCCCGGCGACCGGCGACCTGTTCCACCAGGGAAAAACCCGCGTGGTCGCGGCTGAAACTGCGGACCTCCTGCTGGGTGAAGCTCGGGATCTCATCGCGCGCCAGCAGTAGGTCCACGATGGAATCCTCCAGTTCCTGATTGACGATGAGAACGAGGAGGCAGGCGTTCACCAGCATCTCCCACAACGGCTTCGGCGGTCGTGGAAGGCGGCTGGAATCATCAGGGTTTCTCCGCGACAGGTTCGGCAGGGGACATCCCCGGTTGCGGCGTGTCCGCGTCGTCGTGCGGAAGGTACGCGTTGGTGGCGGCAAGTGCGTCGGGGGAGACGCCGTAGCGTCGGTAAAGTATCGGCAACAGAATCAGTGTCAGCAGGGTCGAGGTGATCAGCCCGCCGATCACGACCACCGCCAGCGGTCGTTGTATCTCCGATCCCGGCCCGGTGGCGAACAGCAGGGGCACCAGAGCAAAGGCGGCGATGCTGGCGGTCATCAGTACAGGCCTGAGCCGCCGGTTTGCACCCTCCCGCACGACCTCCTCCAGAGGTCGGCCGGCGAGCTGCAGCTGGTTGAAGTAAGTCACCATGACCACGCCGTTCAACACCGCGATGCCGAGCAGGGCGATAAAGCCCACCGAGGCAGGGACGGAGAGATACTCGCCCGAGATCCAGAGGGCGAACACGCCGCCGATCAGGGCAAACGGGATGTTGAGGAGCACCAGTACCGCCTGCCGCAGCGACCGGAAGGTGGTAAACAAAAGCAGAAAGATCAGGCCGATGGCCACCGGCACCACCAGTGACAGGCGCCTGGCCGCACGTTGCTGGTTCTCGAACTGGCCGCCCCACTCGAGGTAGTATCCGGTGGGAAAATCCACCTGGTCGGTCACCGCGAGGCGCGCCTCCTCGACGAACCCCACCAGGTCGCGGTCGCGGACGTTGGCGATCACAACGGCCATGCGGTTGCCCTGCTCACGCCCGACGTACACCGGGCCCTCGACGCGCTCGATTTGAGCCACCGTGGACAGTGGAACCAGACGGCCGTCGTGCAGGGTGAGGCGCAGGTTGGCGAACTCCGAGGGCGAGGCGCGAACGTCCAGCGCGCCCCGCAACAATAACGGTGTACGGCGCACACCCTCGTAGATGGTCCCGACCCGGTCACCCTCGAGTTGACTGCGAAGTTCGGCGGCCAGCATGTCCACGTCCAGCCCGAGCCGGCCCGCGGCCAGCCGGTCGACGGTGACCTTCAGGTACTGCACCCCCTCGTTCTGGGTGCGGTACACGTCCTCGGCTCCCTCGATCCCGCTGATCAGTGTGGTGATCTCCTCGGCCAGGCGGTTCAGCGTATCGAGGTCTCCGCCGAAGATCTTGACCGCCACGTCACCCCGCACACCGGTCAGCATCTCCGACACGCGCATCTCGATGGGCTGCGTAAAGACGTAGGCCACGCCGGGGAAATCGTTCAGCACCTCACGCATCCGGTCGATCAGGGCCTCCTTGTCGGGAGACTGCCACGCTTCCCGGGGTTTGAGCACCAGGAAGGTGTCGGTCTCGTTCAGGCCCATCGGGTCGAGACCGATCTCGTCGCTGCCGGCTCGGGCCACCGCATTTTCGATCTCCGGAATCTCATCCAGCAGGGCCTTCTGTACCCGCAGGTCGATCCCGAGGGATTCGGCCAGGCTGATGGAGGGCAGCTTTTCGAGCTGGACGATGATGTTGCCCTCATCCAGGGTGGGCATGAAGGTCTTGCCGATCTGGGTGAAGCCGAATCCGGTAACGACCAGCGCCGCCAGGGCGGCGCCGATGACCACCCGCTCATGGCCAAGGGACCAGCCCAGGGCCGGTTGGTAGACTTTGTGCAGTTGACGCACCAGCCAGGGATCCTCGTGGCTCACCTTCCTGATCAGGTAGGAGGCCAGGACCGGGACCACGGTCAGTGACAGGAGCAGCGACGAACTGAGCGCGAAAACGATCGTCAGGGCTACCGGGATGAACAGCTTGCCTTCCAGTCCCTGCAGGGTCAGTAGCGGCAGGAAGACGATGACGATGATGAGTATTCCCGCGGTGACCGGCACCGAGACCTCGCGCACGGCCCGGTAGATCGTGTGTAGCCGGGGCAGGGGGCTCCTGGGTCCGGCCAGGGCCAGCTGCGCAACGACGTTCTCCACCACCACCACCGCCGCGTCCACCAGCATGCCGATGGCGATGGCCAGCCCCCCCAGGCTCATGAGGTTGGCGGACATGCCGAACCAGCGCATCAGGATGAAGGTGGCGAGCGCCGCCAGTGGCAGGATCAGCGCGACGGTCAGGGCGGCGCGCAGGTTGCCAAGCATCAGGACCAGTAGAATCAGTACCAGGACGATGGCCTCCCCGAGGGCCTTGGTCACGGTGTTGACCGCCCGCTCCACCAGGTCGCTGCGGTCATAGAACACGTCGAGACTGACACCCTCCGGCAGCGCCGGCTCGAGTTCGCCGAGCTTCGCGCGGACGCCTTCGACCACCTCGCGTGCATTGGCCCCGCGCAGACCCAGTACCAGACCCTGTACCGCCTCGCCCCTGGCGTCGCGGGTGACCGCGCCGTATCGGGTCAGGGCCCCCATTCGGACCTTCGCCACGTCCGCCACGCGCACCGGCATCCCCTGGCTCGTCGTGACAACAATGGCGCGGACGTCGTCCAGGGTCCGGACCTGTCCCTCGGCACGGACCAGGAGGGTTTCCTCACCCTCGACCAGTCTGCCCGCACCGTCGTTGCGGTTGTTTGCCTCCAGCGAGGACCGCAACATATCGAGGCTAACCGCTCGCGCGTTCATGCTCGCGTTGTCGGGAATGACCTCGAAGCTCGCCACCAGACCTCCCAAGGCGTTGACGTCGGCGACACCGGTTACGGTGCGCAGCGCCGGGCGGATGACCCAGTCCAGCAGACTGCGCCGTTCCATCAGCGAGAGATCACCCCCCTCGATGGTGAACATGAACATTTCGCCCAGCGGGGTGGTGGCGGGCGCGGTACCGCCACTGATGCCGGGGGGCAGCATGTCCTGTATGGCCGCCAGTCGTTCAGACACCTGCTGGCGCGCCCAGTAGATGTCGGTGCCATCGGCGAAGTCCACGGTGATGTCCGAGAGTCCGTACTTGGCGATCGATCGCAGCATGACCTGATTCGGAATGCCCAGCATTTCGACCTCGATCGGCGCGGTGATGCGCGACTCCACCTCCTCGGGTGTCATGCCGGGCGCCTTGATGACGATCTTGACCTGCGGTGAGGAGACGTCGGGGAAGGCGTCGATGGGCAAATGCTGGAATGCCACGATCCCCCCGCCCACCAGCAGGGACACCAGCAGGAGCATGAAGACGCGCTGCGTCAGGGCGAACCGAACCAACCGCTCCAGCATCAGTGCTCTACCCAAGTGATAGTTGCGGGTTCAGTCAGCATGTCATGGCGCACTATTCACCCCCTCCCAGCCCCATCCAGGCCGCCTTGATGGCGGCGATCCCCGAGACGGCCACCGATGCGTCCTCGCTCAGATCACCCGACACGACCACGTAACCGTCCGCCTGGCCGATGACCTCGACGGGGACGGCGAGGAAACCGAAGGCCGCGTGCACGAACACCATCTGCTCCTTTCCGCTGTACGCCAGGCCACTGGCGGGGACGCGAAAACGTGCTCCTCCACCACCCAGTCTGAGACGTACCTGGACAAACTGCCCCGGTCGCAGACACTGTGTGTCCTCGAGGGTCTCGGCCAGTACGGTGACCGTCTGCGTTTCGGGTTCCACGTAACGGTGGATGTGCAGGACCCGGGCCTGCTCTCCCTGGCAGGGCAGTTCCACTACGGCACCCGGCTCCACGCCTTCGATCCGCTCCAGCGGCACGCGGATCTGCAACCAGAGGGGATTCAGTGTGGCGATGCGAATCAGGGGGTCGGTAAGCTCCACCCGCTGTCCCAGCACTGCCATGACGTCCAGTACCACCCCTTCGCCCGGGGCCTTGACCTCGAGCGCGCTGGACAGTTGCCGGTCTTTGGACAGCTTGGCGACAGCGGCCTCGTCCATCCCGCCCAGCATCAGTGCCTGACGCCGCTCCTGCAGCGTGGCGTTGGCCTGATCGCGCCGCGCACGCGTCGACAGAAAGCGCCTTTCGGCGATGATGCCTTCCTTGTGCAGCTGTCCGTCGCGCTTGTATTCGGCAGCGGCGAGCTTGCTTTCGGTCTGTGCCTGGAGGAATTCACGTTGCAGGGCGACCAGGGCGGGACTCTCCATGAGCGCCAGCACCGCGCCGGCCTCGACCTCCGCCCCTTCCCCTGTCTGAACCCGCGTGACCAGCCCCGCGGAGGGCGCGCTGACCACGCGCTCCTGGTGTGGGGGTATGGCCACACTCGCCGGCAGACGCTCCGTGGTCACCCACCGGGCGGCCTCGACAGGCGCGAGATTGATGCCCAGCCGCTCCATCTGCCCGGGACTGATGGAGATCTCGTGCGAGGCGCCCGCGATAGCCGAGCAGCCTGTCAGGAGCAGCAGGGCGGTTGCATGGTTGACGGCAAATTTCATGGCAGCGCTCCCGCGGCCTGGTTGTAGCGGGAGATGGCCCGCTGAAGCATGATCCGCAGTTCCTTTTCGCGGCGTTCGGCCGCGAACGCGAGTCGTTGCACCCGAAGCAGGGTGACCAGATCCGACTCGCCTGCATCGAACGCCACGGTCCCCAGTCGCAGGCTCTCACGGGCGACGCGGTTCTGCTCAACGGCGAGGGCCAGCGCATCCCGGGCGGATTCCCGTTCCCGCTGCGATTCCCTCAGGGTCAGCGTCAACTCCCGCATCCTGATATCGTACTCGGCCTGGGCGGCGGCCCGCGCGCGTTCTGCGGCGGCCACAGCGGGCAAGGTGTGGGCCTTGGTGCCGATGGGGACACTCAGGGCCAGCGCCACACGGGTATCGAAGTCTTCACCCGAGGCATCACGTTCCCCATTGCCACCGAGAAACAGCTCGGGCGAACCGCCGCCCCGGCGCCGGATCGCACCCAGTTCCGCCAGCGCCCGGCGGGTGTTCGCCGAGGCCTGTGCAAGTCCCGGGTGATCCTCGGGCACCGTGCTTTGTTCAACGGCGGTCTCGCCCCGCTGTCGCGGCAATCGCGACAGTCCGGTGAGAGAGGCGTAGCGCTGCATGGCGTTGTCGAAGTCCGCCTGTGCCTTCACCTGATCGACGCGCTTGGTGAGTGTCGAATCCTTTGCCAGCAACAGGTCTGTGACCGGCAACTCTCCGAGTTCCTCGCGTCTGCGGACATTTTTCTCCAGTGCCAGCGCGGTCTCCCATTCCTTCCTGGCGATCTCGACATTGTTCCGTGCGAGTGCCGCCGCCCACATGCGCTCGCGGACCTCGCCGGCCACGTCCAGCAGCAAGGCGCGACGGTCCTGGTCCAGGGCCAGTGTCGCCGAATTTGCCACGTCCCGTTCCGCACCGCGTTGCCCCGGCTTCCACAGGGGCAGGGCCACGCCGGCCTCCCACTCCCGGTAACCCTCGCCACTTCCGATCTGGTCGGTCTTGTAAAGGCCAGCCACGGAGGGACTGTCCGCGAGCAGGCTGCTTGCCCTCGCGTCAAGGGCATCTACCTCGCGGGCGGACGCATCCAGTGTCAGTTGCCGGGGGTGGCGCTCGGCGGCGGCTTCGATCGCCTCGCGCAGCGTCGGCGGCGGACCACCGGCGGCCGGGGCGATCGTTGTCAGCGTGCATAACGCCATCGCGAACAGCATGGCGGGCCGCACGAGGTGCGTCACGCGGGGCACCGGGTTCATCAGCGGGAGAGCCGGCGCATTGCGCTGAGACTGCGGTTCAGGTGTTGCTTTCATGGGATCGCATTGAATCAAAAAAAGCTGAATCGAGCCTGAAATTCGCAGACCCGCGGTGATCAGGTTCCGTTTCAGTTTCATTTCAGGTTGTGAAATTAGAATATTCGAAATAATTAAATAAGCCTGCTGTATCCCTTACTGACGGCACCCGCTACCAAGGGGCCAGGAGTCACCTGTCATGTTGAAACGAGCACAAAGCAAACTATTGTATCCCGTTGTCCTGTTTTCATCGCTGATGCTGATGACGGCCTGTGACGGCGCGGCCGAGGCCGGGTCAAAATCCGGAATTCTGGCCAATGTCGGAGCGACGACCGGGCAACAGACGCAATCGCAGGGGCAGGGAGATGCCAGTGGCCTTCCCGCCGATGCCGGATCCACCGACACGCAGCAGACACAGACACCGGCGGACCCGCAGCCGGAGACGCTGAGTCAGGGAGAGATCGACAGCCTTCTTTTCATGCGCGAGGAAGAGAAGCTCGCGCGGGACACCTATCTGTTCCTCTACGACGTCTGGGGCCGGGACGTCTTCAGCAATATCGCCGACAGCGAGCAGCAGCACACCGATGCCATGCTGGAGCTGCTGGACAAGTACGGCCTCGAGGACCCCGCGGCCGGCAACGGTTTCGGCGTCTTCACCAATGAAACCCTGCAGGCGCTCTATGACGATCTGGTCGACAGGGGAAGCGCGAGTCTGATCGACGCCCTGATCGTCGGCGCCACCATCGAGGAGATCGACATTCTCGACATCCAGGGTGATCTCGACAGCGTCGTCGACAACCCGGACATCGAGGTGGTGTACGAGAGTCTCCTGCAGGGGTCACGCAATCACCTGCGCGCCTTCGTCTCCAACCTCGATTCCCTGGGATACACCTACGTGCCGGACTATCTGACCCAGGCCGCCTATGACGAGATCATCAATTCTGTCTCCGAGACCGGGGGGACGCAGGTCGGTTCGACCGGTGGCGGTTCCGGGGGTGGCAAGGGCGGCGGCAAACGATAAGCGGTCCCGTTGTCACGGGGGCAGTTGTCCCGGCGAAATTGTTGCAGCGGGCAGAAACGGCGGAGATGGTTGGCAGCGACCGGGGGTGGCAGAATGTGCGGCCCGTTACCCGGACGCTGCGTCCAATGCTCGACAGCGCTGCCCCTCTCCATTGAACCCGACAGAGGACCGGAGCGGGATCGATCTGCCGGTCCTGTATCGTGACGACCACCTGGTTGCGGTCCACAAACCGGCCGGT
>JAYENI010000258.1:0-21656 GCA_034722015.1 Pseudomonadota bacterium | reverse complement strand
TGGGGTTGTCCATTTCAAGATCCTCTCGTGCTGGCGTGGCTAAATGCGAGAAGAAACTGAGATAAACTTCTACAGCTGTGTCAGACTTTTCTTCTCATCCAATGATGAAGAATTATCGTCTAGGACAACTAAGGCCTGAGATCTCTCCGTCTGGCTCAGGTTTAATAACAAATCTGCGCTGAGTACGATATTGCCACTCTGTTCGGCTTGCTTGATTGCTGAGCTACACGCTTTCTCTTTCTCATCCTCGTCCAAGGCCTCCAGATATCGCGTGAATTTGGGGTAGCTCTGCTCGCTCTGAAACAGCCGAGAACGAATCACTTTAAGCTGTTTCCGGTCACCCGTTTTCACACAGACCTTATCCAGCAATTCCAGACGATCACGCTCAAAACGGTCCTCCCATGCCTGGTTCAGATAACGCATTGCCGTCTCGGGCTGCTCATACTGCAAATATTTTTCACAAATCGATTTCATTTGCAGATTGTTTGGCTGTGGCGAATGTATCAATACCGATCGCTCGTATAAGGCAGGATCACGCAAGGCATCGGCTATCTGCCCTAATGCCACGCCGCTACGCAAGGTCGCGAAATTGAGCTTGTCTTCTTGTTCGGGAGATTTTAACGCCTTGCGCAACGCGTTTTCGTACCGCCAGGCAAGTTGCTTCAGCTGATCCGGCGTCAACAGCAGGTTGGCATTTGGCAATAGCGGATCAAGCACACCATAATCATTCTGCTGATACAGCTGATATATCCGCTCGAGCCAGTCGACATTAGCATCCCGCCAGCCTTTAGCCGCCGTCAACCATAACAGTACGGCTTGACGATATACCTCGCCCACTGCCCCGCCAGAATCATCGACACGGTTGAGCACCGATTCTGCCGTCGCCAGGAACCGGTCGACCAAATCAAACGCATGTTCCGGTGAGCGCTCCAGCAGTCCGCTTTCAATATCGGCGAGGGTCGCTTCCATTTCGCGTGCAAAATCAAAACTCGCCCGATAATCGATAAACCTCTGCCTTCGTTTCAGCGATGCAATACGCTTGCGCAGCACCCTGGACAGGGCGACCGGATCATTTGCCAATGTCAATGCTTCGATCTTGTCGCTCAACTCCGGATAGCGGAGGTAGAGGTCGAATATAAAGTTCCGCAAGGTATCTGCATCGATATCAGCCAGTTTTTCTTTGAGTGTATCGACGTTCATAGGACAAAATGGAAATTCATTAAATCGTTCAGGCTTGTGCAGATAAAATCGCTCGCTCCAGAGCGAAGAGAATCATTTCCTCATCAGACCAGACTGAGCCGGTTCAACAATCGTCAACTCATATCGGGTTGTTCTGCCACCACCTGGTAACGGGATGATGATACCCTTGGCAACCAAGTCAGAAAGATCACGGCTGGCCGTTCGATTGGGACACTTGGTGATCGATTCATATTTCTTGGTCGTTATTCCGCCTTCAAATCCCTTTCGGCCTTCTGCGAACACTCGAGATACCATCCTGGCCTGCCGGTCATTCAGCTGGTCGCCATAGGCTTCGTAGAATCGTGTCTTGGCCAGTACAAAGTTCACCTCTTCCCTGGCAATTTCCTGTGCCTTGATTATTGTGTCTGCGAAATAATCCAGCCAAACGTTAACATCCAGGCTTCCACGACTCGCTTTCTCCAGTTGCAGGTAATAGGTTTTCTTGTCCGCCTCTATTGCCGTCGCAAGACAAGCCGTGGTTGGATAGCCGAGAGACTGCGAAAGCGCATGGTCAGCGATCGCCCTGCCAACTCGACCATTACCATCATCGAAGGGGTGAATGACCTCGAACCAGAGATGAGCAATACCTGCTCTCGCGATCCCATATATTGTCTTATCCTCGCTCAAAGGACTGGTTTGGTTGTACCAGTCGATAAGCCTTGCCATTTCATCAGGCACCTGAATCGCTGGCGGGGCCTCATAGTGAACCTTTTCCCGCCCGTAAGGCCCGCTCACTATTTGCATCGGTGAAGGATCATTGCGGTATGCGCCACGCAGAATAGACGTGTAGCGCTGTTCCGGGACAGCCATGGATTGCCACTTGCCCAGCAGGTCATGCGTCAGGGATGTTTGCCAGTTCTTGCGGACGTCCACCAGCAGCGATGCAGCCCCAGCAGCTTTCTGGTCTGATTTGTCCGGTAGCGTATCCGATGTAATTAATGAGAGCAGCGATGACCTGACCGACTCTCTGTCCAGATCCTCGCCCTCAATGGCGCTGGTTTTGATGGCCTCGGAAAGCATCAAGTCAATCGTGGCATCCTCTTGGGACGCCATCGGTAGCGCATCGAAGCTGCCCGCCAGCCGCTCTGAGTTCAGGCGAAATTCTAGTTCCCGATCACTGAGCGTGCGATTGTCATAGCGAAAATCTGGCCAGTCGGGCTGTTGCCATGTCCACTTCATGGCGCGATTCTAGCGCGTATTCACGCCACATTATAGTTATACTTGGCGCGCTTAAAGCCCTAAATCACGCCATGCTCGTTCAGAACGCGATATCTGAGTGCCGACCGCTGATACCATGATTACGCCAATCTGCCACTCATGGTATTGCTGCTTCCTGCCTTACAGCACTTGGAAATACCATGAAAAATACCATTGACGATGCAGATTATATTATCAATAAGATTTATTTTATCGTTTTAAATCAATGTGTTAAAAATTCCGGTCACTCCCACTCGATCGTGGCGGGCGGCTTGCCGGAAATATCGTACGCAACCCGGGAAATACCATCGATTTCGTTGATGATGCGCCGGGAGACGGTTTCGAGAAACTCGTACGGCAGATGCGCCCACCGGGCCGTCATGAAATCTATCGTCTCCACGGCGCGTAGCGCCACGACGTAGTCATACCGACGTCCATCGCCCATCACGCCGACCGACTTGACCGGTATGAACACGACAAACGCCTGGGAGACGCGGTCGTAGAGATCGTGCGAGCGCAGTTCCGAGATAAAGATGTCGTCCGCACGCCGAAGCAGGTCCGCATATTCCTTGCGCACGGCCCCGAGTATCCGCACGCCGAGACCCGGGCCCGGAAACGGATGCCGGTACACCATTTCGGAAGGCAGGCCCAGTTCGACCCCGATCCTCCTGACCTCGTCCTTGAACAGCTCCCTCAGGGGCTCCAGCAGTTTGAGATCCATGTCCTCCGGCAGACCGCCGACATTGTGATGCGACTTGATCAGATGGGCCTTGCCGGTCTTCGCACCGGCCGACTCGATCACGTCCGGATAGATCGTTCCCTGCGCCAGCCAGCGCGCGTTGGTGAGCTTGCGGGCCTCCTCCTCGAAGAGGTGCACGAAGGTGTTGCCGATAATCTTTCGCTTTCGCTCGGGGTCATCGACGCCGTCGAGCGCCTGGAGGAACCGGTCTTCGGCATCCGCCCGCACGACCTTCACGCCCATATGCTGCGCGAAGGTCGCCATGACCTGGTCTCCCTCGTGCAACCGCAACAGCCCGTTGTCGACGAAGACGCAGGTCAGCCGCGCGCCGATTGCCCGATGCAGCAGCGCGGCGACGACCGAGGAATCCACGCCACCGGACAGTCCGAGGACCACTTCCTCTTCCCCCACCTGCTCGCGGATGCGGGCGATACTGTCTTCTATGATGTTTCCCGGCGTCCACAACCCGGCACACCCGCAGATATCGTGGACGAAGCGGTTGATGATGCGTTGCCCCTGGCGGGTGTGCGTGACCTCCGGGTGAAACTGGACGCCGTACAGCCCGCGCCGGTCGTCCGCCATGCCCGCGATCGGGGCGTTGCCGGTGGCGGCCATGACCGAAAAACCCGGCGGCAGCTCGCAGACCCTGTCACCGTGCGACATCCAGACATCCAGCAGCCCGACGCCGTCGTCCGAGGTGTGGTCCTCGATATCGCTGAGCAGACGGGTATGGGCATGCGCCTCGACCTTCGCGTAGCCGAACTCGCGCTGATCGGAAGACTCCACCCGGCCACCCAGCTGCCGGGCCATGGTCTGCATCCCGTAGCAGATCCCCAGCACCGGGACGCCCAGTTCGAACAGGACCTGGTTCGCCTCGGGGGGCGCCTCCAGCATGACGGACTCCGGTCCGCCGGAGAGAATGATGCCGCGGGCGCCGAATGCGTCGATCTCGGCCTTCTCCATGTCCCAGGGATGGATCTCGCTGTACACACCCGCCTCCCTCGCGCGCCGCGCGATCAGCTGGGTGTACTGGGAACCGAAGTCGATGATCAGGATTCTGTCGGCGTGAATGTTCTGCACGGTCTGGGTCTACCGGGTGAGGGATTTATCGGGTGTCGTCGGGGAGGTCTGTGCATGCGACAGACCCAATAGCGTCTGGACACTTCAGGCGATCACCGGTGGCTCAGGCTGTCCGGGCACAACCTGGCACTGGCCGGATCAGTCGACTCGGTAGTTTGGCGCTTCCTTCGTAATGGTGACATCGTGTACGTGACTCTCGCGCATGCCGGCGCCGGAGACGCGAACGAACTCGGGGCGTGTGCGCATCTGGTCGATCGTCCCGCAGCCGACGTAGCCCATGCTGGAGCGCAATCCACCCATGAGCTGATGAATGATCGCGGTCAGCGGCCCCTTGTAGGGCACCCTTCCCTCGATGCCTTCCGGGACCAGTTTGCGGGCATCTTCCGCGCCCTCCTGAAAGTACCTGTCCGATGAACCCTGCTGCATTGCGCCAAGGGAACCCATGCCACGATAGGCCTTGTAGGATCTTCCCTGAAACAGTTCAACCTCCCCCGGGGCCTCACGCGTTCCGGCGAACAGGCTACCGATCATGATGACATTGGCGCCGGCCGCAATCGCCTTTGCGAGATCGCCCGAGAAACGGATACCCCCATCGGCGATAACGGGTACGCCTGATCCCTCCAGGGCGTCGTTCACGTCTGCGATCGCGGTGATCTGGGGTACGCCGACACCCGCAACGATTCGCGTGGTGCAGATCGAACCGGGCCCGATCCCAACCTTGACCGCATCAGCGCCCGCGTCGCGCAGCGCAAGCGCGGCGTCCGCGGTGGCGATATTGCCGCCAATGACGTCGACATCGGGAGTCGTCCGCTTGACCCAGGCGATGCGATCCAGCACGCCCTGAGAATGTCCATGGGCCGTGTCGACCACGAGTACGTCGACACCCGCGTCCACGAGGGCCTCGACGCGTTCCTCCGTTCCCGCACCGGCCCCGACGGCCGCTCCGACCCGGAGTCGGCCCTGGTCGTCCTTACAGGCGCAGGGGAAATCCGTTGACTTCTGTATGTCCTTGACCGTGATCATGCCGCGCAGCTGAAACTGCCCGTTGACGACCAGCACCTTTTCGATCCGGTGCTCGTGAAGCAGGCTGCGAACCTCGTCGCGCCCGGCGCCCTCCATCACGGTCACCAGCTTTTCCTGCGGTGTCATCACCTTGGAAACCGGCTCGTCCATCCGTGTCTCGAAGCGCAGGTCGCGGGCCGTAACGATACCGACCAGTTCCTCGCCCTGTACTACCGGAACGCCGGAGATCTTCCTTGCCCGCGTGATCTCCAGCACCTCGCGGATACTGACCTGCGGCCTCACCGTGATCGGATCGGTGATCACACCGCTTTCGTAGGTCTTTACCTTACGAACCTCGCTCGCCTGTTCCGCCGGCGTAAGGTTCTTGTGGATGACCCCGATGCCACCCTCCTGGGCCATCGAGATCGCAAGGCGACCTTCGGTGACCGTATCCATGGCCGCGGACATCAGCGGCAGGTTCAGACCAATATTTCTCGTCAGTCGAGTGGCAAGCTGCGCATCGCGGGGTAGCACGCGCGAGTGCGAAGGGACCAGCAGGACGTCGTCGAATGTCAGAGCTTCCTGGGTAATGCGCATCGGTAGGCGGTGCCGGTTTTGAAGAGGCGGGCTATTATAGGGTTTGACCTATGGCGGGTAAACGGGTATCTATAGGCGCCTGATTCGCGAACCCGTTGAATAACAAGCGGCGCTTTTTTTGGACCTCCGGAGGAAAACATGACGTTGAAAATAACCGTTGCCGCCGTCGCATTGATGGCAATCGTATCCGCATCCTGCGCCTCCAAGGAGGAGCCTGCGGCAAGCGCATCCGGTTCAAGCGCCTCGGTCGCATCCGCGGGCAAGGCGGAATACGAGAAGGCCATGTCGTCCGCCAGGGACGCACAGAAGAAGGCCGCATCTGCCGGCGGTGAATGGCGTGATACGGGCAAGATGCTCACCAAGGCGGAAGAGGCCGCCGCAAAGGGCGACTATGCCGGTGCCACGAAGATGGCCAGCAAGGCCATGAAACAGGCCGATTCGGGGTATTCCCAGGCGATGGAACAGAAAGACGCGGGCCCGCGCTTCTGAGACCCGCCGACCCGGATACGGGTCACCGGACAGACAATGTCGAATGCCGGGCGGGTCCCGGCTTTTTTCTGTGCGTCATATCACTCTGAACGTGGACAAGACCACCGACGTCTATACCGTCAGCCGCCTGAACCACGAAGTTCGCACGCTGCTGCTGGGCGCGTTTCCGCTTCTGTGGGTCGAGGGGGAGATCTCCAATCTGGTCCGTGCCCGCTCCGGGCACCTCTACTTCACACTGAAGGACGAACAGGCGCAGGTTCGATGCGCGATGTTTCGCAGCCGCAACGGTCTGCTTGAATTCGAACCCGAGGACGGGCTGCATGTGCTGTTGCGCGCGCGGGTTGGCCTCTACGAGAATCGGGGGGAATACCAGCTCGGGGTTGAGCACATGGCGCCCCTGGGCAGTGGTGAGCTGCACAGGAGGTTCGAGGCGTTGAAACGGAAGCTCGCGGCCGCCGGGCTGTTCGACGAATCCCACAAGCAGCCGTTGCCGATGTTTCCACACTGCGTCGCTGTGGTCACGTCTCCGGCTGGCGCCGCCGTACGTGACGTGCTGAGCGTGCTGCGCCGTCGCTTCCCCGCCCTGCCGGTCATCGTTTTCCCTACGCCCGTCCAGGGCGCGGGTGCGGTCGATGGCATCATCTCGTCACTTCGGACGGCCGAAGACCACGGCGGCTGCGATGTCATCATTCTGACCCGCGGAGGCGGATCGATCGAGGACCTGTGGTCGTTCAACGATGAGCGGGTCGCAAATGCGATCCATGCCTGCGGGGTGCCCGTCGTCAGCGCCGTCGGGCACGAAGTCGATTTCACCATCGCGGACCTTGTCGCCGACCGACGCGCCCCGACACCTTCGGCCGCCGCCGAACTGGTGAGCCCCGACGCATCCGAGCTGCTGGGGCGCATCGCGCGACTGGGGATCCGCCTGCAAACGATCTTCCTATCGGCCCTGGCGCATCGTCGCCTTGCGCTGCGGCAGACCGAGCGTCGATTGCGACGGGAACATCCGCAGATGCGTCTGCAACAGCACGCACTGCGAACGGACGAACTGGAGCGGCGCCTGGCCCATGCCACGGATCACGCGCTGCGTATTCGCTTCCACGCGCTCGCCCGTATCCGCGCGCAGCTGGCCACGGTCTCCCCCGTACACAGGCTCGACGTGGCCAGAGAGGTGCTCACGGGACTCGATCAGAGATTGCGCATGGCGATCAGGCACTTGATGGAAACGATCGGCGCGGAGTTGCAACGCAAACGCCGGACATTGAACGCCGTGGGCCCGGCAAATACCCTGGAGCGTGGTTACGCGATCGTCGTCGCCTCAGACGGGAGGATCGTACGCACGCACGAGGATGTCGGCGCGGACGCAGAGGTGTCAATCCGTCTCGCGCGGGAACACCTGGGGGCCCGCGTCACCGGCTGGCGGACCATACCGGACGACGAGGCACCCTGACGAGCGCGCGCGGTCCACCACCGGACAGGGCAGGTGACTCCTCCGGGGCCCGAAACCGGCGCCTGGCCATCACCGCGCCGAGGCCCACAGGTCACGCAAGACCGCCAGGTCGACAAACCCCCGGTCGAGCGGGGGCCCACGCAGCACCGTTGCCGCCGCCTGGGGCTCTCCGAGCCCGTCGATGACGGCGAGCGCGCCGGAAAAATCCTCCGTCTGTGTATAGCAACCGGGCGTCACGAGGACGGGCAGATTCGCGGCGCGTGCAGAGAGCAGCCCGTTGCGCGAGTCTTCGATGGCGAGGCACACCCGCGGTTCGACGCCGAGCCGCGCGCAAACGTACTCGTAGATGTCCGGTGCGGGTTTCTTTCGTTCGACAACATCTCCCGCACCAATCGCTTCGAACCACGCCGGCGAGTCGTGACCCAGATTGCATTCAAGCAGCACCCGGACGTTTTCCGGCGTGGTCGTGGTTGCGATTCCAAGCCTTACGCCCGATTTTCTCGCCTCGCGCAGGATGCGTTCCACGCCGGGCCTCAGACCGATATTGCCGCGCTGCAGCAGTTCCACGTAACGTCGGGTCTTCAGCACGTGAATCTCGCGAACCAGGGCGCTGCGGTCGGGAACCGACGGCATCCCCGGCCCGTATACTTCGATATAATGCTGGATTCGTTCCTTCCCACCGGTCACGGCGAGGAGCCGACCGTAAGTCGCGACGTCCCAGTACCAATCCAGTCCAAGCGCCTGGAAAGCCTCGTTGAACGCAACCCGGTGCCCATCGCGTTCGGTCTCAGCCAGCGTCCCATCTACATCGAATATCAATGTGTTAAGCATTATTTTTGATAATCAACTTCACCATTTATTGCCGAACATTCCGTGTCCGCAGGCACTGCGGGCACTGCACTATCGGTCTCCCGGCAAGATGAACGCGCAATCATACCCCCCTGATCGATCCGACGCGCCGGCAGGCCGCTTGCCCTTCGCGATACTGCCTGTCGCGGCGCTCCTCTTCGGTGCGCCGCTCCCGGCCTTGTCAGACACCGAACCCGTCGTTCACAACGTAACGACACAGCCGGTCGGTGACCTGGTCTACCACCCGCGGTATTCGGCTCCCGCAACGACGGTCAGCCTCAACCAGAGCCGGATCAGCGCGGAAATCACCGCACGGGTGGCGGCCATTCCCGTGCGGGTGGGCGACACCGTTACCCACGGGGATGTCCTGGTGGAACTGGAGTGTGCCGACTACACCCTGGAGCTGCGCCGCTCCGAGGCCACACGGCAGGGAGAGGCCGCCAGACTCACCCTGGCGGAGAAACAGCTGGGAAGGGCCCGCAAACTCGCCAAACAGAAAAACATGTCGGTCGAAACCCTGAATCAGCGCGAAACCGATCTCGAGACGGCCAGGGCCTCGCTGGCGGCCACCGAGGCGGCACTCGAACGCGCTGCGCTGGATGTGTCGCGTTGCCTCGTCACGGCGCCATTCGACGGCGTAATCCTGGAAAGGATGGTCGGTGTAGGCGCCAGGGCAGATACCGGGGCCCACGTGGTCCGGATGCTCGACAGCGCAACGCTGGAGGTATCGGCACAGGTCCCCGTCCAGCGCGCCGCGAGCCTGCAGGCCGCTGAAGAACTCTGGTTCGAGGCAGAGGACGGGAAGTATCCCCTCCGTCTTCGAACCGTCACACCCGCCGTGGACACACTGGCGCGTAACCGCGAGGTACGCCTGCTCTTCAGCGGGGAGGCGGCCCTGCCGGGAACACCGGGCAGGCTCGTCTGGTCGGCATCCGCCGCGCACCTGCCGGCCAGTCTGATCGTGAGGCGGGGCGACCGTCTCGGGATCATGGTACCCAACGACTCTCACGCCCGCTTCGTCCCTGTCGAGGGCGCCCTGGAGGGCCGACCCGTCCCTGTCGACTTGCCGCCATCCACACGCATCATTGTCGACGGACGCTTCGGCGTGCAGGACGGCGACATGCTTGCCGTCACCCACTGAACCTGCGCACGAAGCGCCCCCAGGCCGAGCCCACATGGACACCTTTCTGCGCCGACTCTACGGAAATCACGTACTGGCCAACCTGGTTTTCGTCCTCGTACTGTCGATGGGGTTCCTGACCTACCAGCAATTGCCGCGCGAGCAGGACCCCACGATCAATTTCAACTGGATCGACATCACCACCATCATGCCCGGCGCATCCGCGGAGGACATGGAAAAACGGGTGACCGATATTCTCGAAGATGCGATCCGCACCGTTGCCGACATCAAGTTCGTTTCGAGCAACAGCCATGCCAGTGTTTCGAACATCCTGGTGCGGTTCAACGATGACATCGACGAGGTGACCTTCAACAAGCGGATCACCGACCTGCGCCGCGAGATCCAGAACAAGGAAGATGAACTACCGAACGAGGCCGAAGACCCCTTTATCTTCGAAATCACCTCCTCGAATGCCTTCCCCTCCGCCACCGTCCTCGTGACCGGGCCGGCCAACGACGAGAACCTGCGGCGTCAGGCGGAACTCGTCAAAAAGGACATCGAGCGGATGAAGGGCGTTGACCGGGTGATGGACACCGCGCTTGCGGAGCCGGAATTGCAGGTACTCTTCCGCCCCGAGCGACTCGAGGGGCTGGGGATCAGCCCGGTGCGCCTTGCGGACACCGTCGCGGCCTATTTTCGCGACATTTCCGGCGGGTCTGTATCGGTTGGAAAACAGAGCTGGCTCGTGAGGCTGGTCGGGACCGACAGCGACCCCGGTTATCTGGCCCGACTTCCCGTGTCCACGGCCGCCGGGGAGGTGCCGCTCGGGAGTGTGGCCGACGTCGTGCGGGGCCGCGAAAAACCCGCACACCTGATCAGCCACGAAGGTCGACCGGCCATCATGCTGTCGGTGACGAAGAAGGGAAGTGCCAACACCCTCGACCTTGTAGAGCGGGTCGATGCCTACATCGAGGCGCGCAACCAGGTCCGCGCGAGGACGGGTGTCACACTTGTACTGGCCGACGACCAGACCGAGATCACACGAAACGCCCTGAATATCATGCAGCGAAACGCCCTGCTCGGGCTTTTCCTTGTCCTTTTCGTTACCTGGGTCTTTCTTGGCAGCCGCATTGCCATACTCACCTCCATCGGTATCCCCTTTGTCCTGGCGGGAACATTCTGGTTTCTGTCCGGGATCGACCAGACGTTGAACGTCACCGTACTGCTCGGTGTCGTCATCAGTCTCGGCATGCTCGTAGACGATGCGGTCGTCGTGGTCGAGGGGATTTTCTATCGTCTGCAGGCCGGTGAGGACGCGATGAACGCATCTCTCGGGTCACTTCGCGAGGTCATCGCACCGGTAACCACCGCCGTTCTGACGACCATCGCGGCGTTCGTTCCGCTGATGCTGCTGCCGGGCATCCTCGGCAAGTACATGATGATCATCCCGCTGGTCGTGTCTGCCGCGCTGGCAATCAGTCTCGTCGAGGCCTACTGGATGCTGCCGTCGCATATCATCGCGGCGAACGTCTCTTTCGGACGGCCCTCGCGTATTCACCGATACCGGATCAGGTTCCTGCATTTCATTCGAGTCAAGTACACCCGTCTCCTCGTCAAGGTGCTGCGGTATCCGAAGACGACCCTCTCCAGCATCGGGCTGTTGTTCGTTCTGGCGCTCGCGGCGGTGTTCAGCGGGCAGATCCGCATGGAATTCTTTGCTTCCGATCCGGTCCGCCTGTTCTACGTCAATATCGAGATGTCCACCGGCACGCCCCTCGAAGACACCCTGGAGAAGACGCTGGAGGTCGAATCGCGGGTGCGCTCTTACGTCAGGCCGGGTGAGGCCCGTTCCATCGTGAGTTATGCCGGAGAGATGTTTACCGAAACCGCTCCCCGGCAGGGCAAGCACCTCGGCCAGATTCTGGTCGCACTGAACCCTCGGGCCGAAGGTCTGCGCGGTGTCGACGAGATGATCGAGTCCATGCGCGCGCACGTGATGTCGACGCCAGGGCCGACCAAACTGAGCTTTCTGAGACTGGCCGGCGGCCCTCCGACCTCCAAGCCGATCAGCATCAAGGTCCGCGGCGACGAGATCGAGACGATTCGCGAGGCCGCCGGGCAGCTCCAGGAGATCATGCGCGGCAACGACACGATCCGGGACATCAGCGACGACGACAGCCCGGGACAGATGGAACTTGTGATGCAGATCGATCATGATGCCGCACGCAGGGCCGGTGTGGATCCCCTGGAGATCGCCCGCGCGGTCCGCATGCTGGTGGACGGCGAGGTGGTTGCCGCCATGCAGGACCAGGGAGAGGAACTCGAGGTCCGCATCCGTGCCAGACCCAGGGAGATCAATGACATCACCGAGCTGCTGTTCATCACTTTGCCGACCAAAGACGGACGGCAGATTCCGTTGCGCGCACTGGTGAAATCGGACCTGAACATGGGCCTGATCAATATCCGGCACTACAATTTCAGGCGCGCGATCACGGTCGAGGCGGACATCGACAAGCAACGCATCGACACCATTGCAGCCAACAACATGATCCTCGAAGGGTGGAAAGACGTGAGCGAACGCTACCCCAACGTCAGCCTGGATTTTTCGGGGGAACTCGACGATATCCAGGAGAGCATGGACGCTATCTTTACCCTGTTCCTGTTCGGGATCGGCCTGATGTATGCCATTCTCGGGACGCAGTTCCGCAGCTACTTTCAGCCCCTGATGATACTCGCCACGGTACCCATGGCGTTTACGGGTGTCGTCGCCGGACTTTTCATTACCGCCAACCCGTTGAGCCTTTTCACGATGTACGGCGTGGTGGCGCTCGCCGGCATATCCGTCAACGCCGCGATCGTCCTGATCTCTGCTGCCAATACCAGGCTGCAGGCGGGAATGTCGGTGTTGCACGCAACGCTGTACGCCGCGCGTCGGCGTGTCATCCCGATACTGATCACGTCGCTCACCACCATCGCGGGTCTTTTCTCACTCGCGACCGGACTGGGCGGTCACTCCCTGTTGTGGGGTCCGGTGGCGACTGCGATCGTCTGGGGGCTGGTTGTCTCAACCTGTCTGACCCTTTTTGTCATACCCTTGCTCTACCGGCTGTTCATGCGCACTCACCATGTTTCCTCCCACATGCTTGCGCCGGCCGCGGAGATTTGATACTAAAGGGCGATTTTATTTTTTCCGCTTTTCCCGCGCGCCTCACTGCGCAAGCGTTAGCTGTATGGTTCGAGTAGTCAGAAGCTAATACAATAAATGATGTTAATGCTGTAACTACTTAAAATATTACGGAGCAATACTAGTGCCACCATCAGAAAAACGGAGCAAGAAGAGCCCCGCGTCCAGTGCACAAGGCGCGCACGGCGTCGAGCCGTACAAGATCAAGAAGGGCGAGCCCTACATGGGCGATTCCCAGAAGGATCACTTTCGCAATATCCTGACAGTGTGGAAGAAGCAGCTGATGGAGGAAGTAGACCGGACCGTCGACCATATGAAAAGCGACGCGTCCAATTTCGCCGATCCTGCCGACCGTGCCACCCAGGAAGAGGAATTTTCGCTGGAACTTCGCGCACGGGACCGGGAACGCAAACTGATCAAGAAGATCGACGAATCGCTGATCCTGATCGACAATGATGAGTACGGTTACTGCGAGGCCTGCGGTGTTGACATCGGCATTCGCCGTCTCGAGGCCCGTCCCACCGCAACGCTCTGCATCGACTGCAAGACGCTCGAGGAAGTCAAGGAGAAACAGACCCGGGTCTGAATTGCCGGAAACCACGCCGGGCAGAGCAAACGTTCCGGGTTGTCATGGATCATCGACACACAGGCAACCCGAAAACCGGGTTTTCGGCTGGGGCACCGCCAGACTTCTGCCACCTGTCCGGCCTAACGAAACCGTCCCGATATACCGGGCGATTTGCCCCCTCGCCGACTGGACCGCTACATTTCGGTTCCCTGATCACTGCGGTAGCCAGCTATCTCGAAGCACGAACCCGAAACGGGCGCTGGCTGGTCAGAATCGAGGACATCGACCCACCGAGGGAAATCCCCGGTGCAACCGGGATGATCGTCGAGGCCCTCGAGACTTACGGGTTTTCTTGGGACGGAGAGGTATTGTTCCAGAGCCGGCGGGGCGATGCGTACCGTGCGGCACTGGAGGACCTCGATTCACGCGACCTCACTTATCGATGCGGCTGCTCGCGCAGGAGCCTGGCTTCGATCGCGGCCGACGGGGAGCACGGGTTGATCTATCCGGGCATCTGTCGTTCCGGTTCGGGTCCCGATGACGAAGAGTTTGCCATCCGTGTCCGTACACACAACGACCCGGTTCGTTTCAGCGACCGTAATCTGGGTTTGGTGCAACAGACCCTGGAAAGCGAGATTGGTGACTTCATCCTGCGTCGCAGGGACGGGCTCTACGCTTACCAGCTTGCCGTCGTTGTAGACGATGCCTGGCAAGGGGTCACCGATATCGTGAGAGGTTCCGACCTTCTCTCCTCCACACCACGACAAATCTACCTGCAGCGCCTGTTCGGTATGGACACGCCTGAATATCTTCACGTGCCAGTCGCGGTCAACGCTCGGGGGGGAAAGCTGAGTAAACAGACCGGGGCACGGGGCCTGCCGCTGGATCAACCGGGTCCGCAGTTGCTCAAGGCGTTACGATTTCTCAATCAGGCGCCGGCGGATTCGCTGGCCGGTGCACCCGTCATGGAAATCTGGGACTGGGCGACGGCGAACTGGCGCACGCAGAGCGTTCCTCGCAGTCACAGCGTGTCTCTGGAAGAGCACATGGGTCTGAAGGACCGATCTCCGTGATCCGAAAAAGTGAATTCCTTCCGGCATGGTGGCTTCGAAACGCGCACGCACAAACGCTTTGGCCCGTATGGTTCCGTCCCCGGCGGGGGACGGGACTCCGACGCGAACGCCTCGAACTCCCGGACGGGGACTTTATCGATCTCGACTGGGGCCCGACCCGATCGGGCGCGGTGGTACTGATCTTTCACGGTCTGGAGGGCTCGAGCCGATCCCACTACGCCGCCGGACTGCTCAACACCTTCGCCTCGGCCGGCTATCAAGGCGTCGTGGCCCATTTTCGTGGCTGTAGTGGAGAGCCGAACCGGCTTTCGCAGTCCTACACCGCGGGTGAAACCGCGGACATCGCACATATCGCGAAACATGCTCGGCGACGTTGCCCCGGGCGACCGCTGATAACGGTCGGAATCTCCCTGGGCGGAAACGCCATGCTGAAGTGGCTCGCACAGTTGTCCGAATCCGGGTCCGTGAACCGGGCGGCCGCAGTGTCCGTGCCATTCGATCTGTCGCTTGCCGCGGACCGCCTCGAAACCGGATTCTCACGCGTCTATCAACGCTACCTGCTCCGAAAATTGCGACGCAGCACCGTACGAAAGACCGCACGCCCGGAATTTCCCGTTTCCAACGCTACGGTACATTCCTGCGACAGCATTCGAATGTTCGACGACCGCGTAACCGCGCCCCTGCATGGTTACCGGAACGTGAGTGAATACTACGGCATCGCAAGCTGTCGCCAGTACCTCGGGTCGATCCGCACGCCAACACTGATACTCCATGCACGAGACGACCCCTTTATGACGGAGGCGGCGATACCGGATGAATCGGAGTTGTCCGACAGCATCGAGATGGAGATCTCCGACCGGGGCGGACATGTCGGGTTTGTCACCGGCCCGATGCCGGTAAAGCCACGATACTGGGTAGACCAGCGGTTGCTGCAATGGGTGGCGGCGCAGCAGGAACGGTAGTACCGCGAATTTACCGCGTCCATGGGGGCAAACTCGCTATTTTCACACAGCACCCGACGGCAGCGCTGACAAGCACAAAGAAAAGGGGCCAAAGGCCCCTTTATCGTCAGACGACACGGGGCGTTTCTTTCGCTCAGTTCTGACCGACTGCCTTCATGCTGAGACGAATTCGCCCCTGCTTGTCGACTTCAAGTACCTTGACCTTGACGACATCTCCTTCGGTAAGCTTGTCGGAAACGTTGGCCACGCGCTCTTCCGAGATTTGAGAGATGTGGACCAGACCGTCCTTGCCGGGAAGAATGGTCACGAAGGCACCAAAATCCATGATCTTCGCGACCCGTCCGTCGTAGGTACTGCCGACCTCAACGTCGGCCGTAATCTGTTCGATGCGCTTGCGGGCATTTTCCCCGGCACCCTTGTCCACCGACGCGATCTTGACGTATCCGCTGTCTTCGATGTCGATCGTCGCGCCCGTCTCCTCGGTAATGGAGCGAATCGTCACGCCACCCTTGCCGATGACGTCTCTAATCTTGTCCGGGTGGATCTTCATGGTGATGTAGCGTGGCGCGTACTCGGACATTTCCTCGCGCGGCGTCGAAATGGCGCCGTTCATGCACTCAAGTATGTGCATACGTGCATCGCGCGCCTGTCCCAGCGCGACTTCCATGATTTCGCGGGTGATGCCGTCGATCTTGATATCCATCTGCAGCGCGGTCACGCCGTCGGAAGTCCCCGCAACCTTGAAATCCATGTCGCCAAGGTGGTCCTCGTCGCCCATGATATCCGTGAGCACCGCGTACCGGTCACCTTCCTTGATCAATCCCATCGCGATTCCCGCGACAGGGGCCTTGACGGGAACACCGGCGTCCATCAGCGACAGGCTCGTTCCACAAACCGATGCCATCGAACTGGAGCCATTCGACTCGGTGATCTCGGATACCACTCGAATGACGTAGGGAAAAGTCTCGCTGGACGGCATGATTGCCGCGACACCGCGTTTTGCCAGACGGCCATGACCGATTTCGCGCCGTTTGGGTGAGCCCACGCGACCGGTTTCTCCCACGCAGTAGGGAGGAAAATTGTAGTGGAGCATGAAGTGCTCCCGACGCTCGCCTTCCAGCGCGTCGATGATCTGCGCATCCCGGTCCGTACCCAGCGTGGTAACGACCAGGGCCTGTGTTTCGCCACGCGTGAACAGTACCGAACCGTGGGTTCTCGGCAGGACACCGGTGCGAATGGTGATCGGCCTGACGGTTACGTTGTCGCGACCGTCGATGCGGGGCTCCCCGTTCAGGATCCGTCCCCTTACGATGTCCTTCTCCACGGAGGAGAAGACCTCGCGAACGTCCTTTTCTCCAGGGCCGTTTTCCGCAACCAGTTTCCCGATCGTCCCGGCCCGGACCGCCGAGACCCGCTCCTGGCGCTCGAGCTTATCGACGATGAGATAGGCCGCACCAAGATCATCGGCACAGGCCGATTCCACGGCTTGTTTCACAGACTCGTCACGCTCGGCAGCGGTCCGGTTCCAGGACGCCTTGCCGGCTTCCGCGGCCAGTTCGCGAATGGCCCCGATGGCTGTCCGCATTTGCTCGTGTCCGAACATCACGGCGCCGAGCATGACCTCTTCGGACAGTTCACTGGCCTCGGACTCCACCATCAGAACGGCACCTTCGGTGCCCGCTACAACCAGATCCAGCTTCGATTCCCCGAGTTGGGTCGCGGTCGGGTTGAGAACGTAGCCACCGTTCGAGTAACCCACTCGCGCAGCCCCGACCGGACCCGCGAAGGGCAAACCGGATAGCGCCAGTGCCGCGGATGCCCCGATGATGGAGGGTACGTCGGCGTCGACTTCGTTATTGAGGGACAGTACTGTGGCAACGATCTGGACTTCGTTGGTGAATCCCTTGGGGAACAGCGGTCTCAGAGGCCTGTCAATCAGACGGCAGGTCAGAATCTCCTTTTCACTGGGTCGACCCTCACGACGGAAGAACCCGCCCGGAACACGGCCAGCCGCGTAGGTCCGCTCCTGGTAATCCACGGTCATCGGGAAAAAGTCCCGGCCCTCGATCGCGTCCTTCGAACCGACCGCCGTGACCAGCACTACGGTGTCCGACATGTTCACCATCACCGCGCCACTCGACTGCCGGGCAATTTCACCGGTCTCCAGCGTCACGGTGTGGTCACCGTACTTGAAACTTTTCTTTACGGGTTCCACGTGCAATTCCTGTTGGATAAAAGCCAGTTGATAAAAAATTCTAGCGACGCAGGCCGAGAGACAAAATCAGATCCTGATAGCGTTTCTGGTCCTTGCGCTTCAGATAGTCGAGAAGCTTTCTTCGGGCATTGACCATCTTCAGCAACCCGTGCCTCGAATGATGATCGTGTTTATGAGTGTTGAAGTGCCGTGTCAGCCCGGTAATCCGGGCCGACAACAGGGCAACCTGAACCTCGGGGGAACCGGTATCGCTACCGGAGCGACGATACTTCTCAATTACCTGGCCTTTTTCGGCCGAATCAAGTGACATTCCTGACTCCTGAACTAACGGAAAAACAATCGGCGGATTCTACCATGTTGTCCGTGGCTTGCGATATGCTAGTCGACGAACACGAGCCGTTTCGGGGCGACGCGACCGTCGTCCAGAATCCTTCCGATACCGAGAAATACATTGTCCTCGTCGTACAGGCGAACCAGGTCGTCCACCGGCGCACCGGGAACAAGTACCGGTTGCCCGGAACGTGCGTAGTAGGCCATGTCGCTGTTCAGCACCAGCCCCGGATGTGCCGACAATGCGGAATCCAGCGGCTGCAGCACCGCGTCGAGCGCATCCATCCCGTCGTCGGCGAGTTCACGCAATTGATCCATTCCAATCATGCCGGATTCCATGTACGGACCCAGTGCGGTGCGCCGTAACCGGGAAACATGCGCACCACACCCAAGCACCTCGCCGATATCCTCGGCAAGCGTCCTGATATACGTACCCTTGGAGCACTCGATGTCCAGCGTCAACCTTTCATCTTCGAGCGAGACAAGATCCAGACGTCGGATATTCACCGCTCTCGGCGGCCGCTCGACCTGCACGCCCGCTCGCGCCAGCTCGTAAAGGCGCTTCCCCTTGTGTTTCAAAGCCGAGTACATCGGGGGAACCTGCTGTATGAGCCCGGTGAAGTCAGGTAGCACTTTGCGGATTCGCGATTGCGTGATCCTGCCCGGATCCCGTCGTTCCAGCACCTCGCCTTCCGCATCACCGGTTGCGGTACGGACACCGAGCGTACATTCCGCCAGATACCGCTTGTCAGCCTCAAGCAGAAACGCGGACAGCTTCGTCGCTTCTCCGAAGCAGATGAGGAGGAGGCCGCTGGCGATGGGATCCAGGCTGCCGGTATGACCGGCTTTTCTCGCCCGAAACAACCGCTTGACGTCCTGAAGCGCGGCATTGGAGGAAATCCCCACCGGTTTATCCAGCGAAAGGATGCCGTGGATGTTCCTCAGATTCTTCCTTTGTCTTGCCATTTCCCTCGCCGTCCGGAGGCACATCCTGCCTGCCGCCTGTTACATACAACGCGCCGAAACAAACCGGCCCGAACATCGGAAGACCGCTCCGTGCGCAGCAGCTCTATCGCCTGTGCAACTCGGATTCGATCAGCGCCTCCAGCCTGTTTGCGCGCTGCTCCGAGTTATCGAACAGGAAACGCAGATCGGGAGTAAGTCGGGTCTTTAAATGCTTGCCGATTTCCCTGCGTAGAAATGGAGCGGCGCTGTCGAGACCGGCCTGTATCTCCCCGGGAACCACATCGTCACCCAGGACCGAGTAATACACGCGGGCGTGCGCCAGGTCCTTCGAGACCTCGACGTCAAGCAGGGTCACGCCCCGGATCCTGGGATCCTTGACGCCGTCCCTGATAATCAGGGCAAGCTCGCGATGAATCTGCTCACCGACACGTAGCGCTCTGGAAAATTCCCGCGGCATGTCACCCCCCGAGCCGGCCGGGAACCCTACGGATCTCGCGTCCCGGCCTCCTCAGGCACGACCCGTATGACCACCTTGCCGGCTTTCCCGCGTTCACGGCAGGCACCTAGAGGACCCTTTCCACCATGATGCGCTCGAACACCTCGATATTGTCGCCGACCTTCACGTCGTTGTAGTTCTTGACCGCAATACCGCATTCGGTTCCGGCCCGAACATCATCGACATCGTCCTTAAAGCGGCGCAGGGATTCGAGCTCACCTTCGTAGATGACCACATTGTCCCTCAACACACGGATCGGGTTACCTCTCTTGACGCTACCCTCCACAACCATGCAGCCAGCGACCGCTCCCATACGCGAGGATCGGAATACGTCCTTGACCTCGGCAAGGCCCACGATCTCTTCGCGAAGTTCGGGCGAGAGCAGGCCCTGCATGGCTGCCTTGACGTCATCGATGACCTCATAGATCACGCTGTAGTACCGCATGTCGATACCGGCGTCAGCCACCGTTCGCCGCGCTGCCGCATCGGCGCGCACATTAAACCCGATCACGATCGCCCTGGACGCCTCGGCCAGCGTGACGTCGGATTCGTTGATTCCGCCAACACCGGCCGAGACGATCTTTACCCTCACTTCGTTGGTGGAAAGTTTTTCCAGTGAATCCCTCAACGCCTCGGCGCTACCCTGCACATCCGCCTTGATCATGATGTTGACCTGCTCGACCTCTCCATCCGCCATGCTCGTGAAGAGGTTGTCCAGCCGCGCAGCCTGCTGGGTCGCCAGCTTTGAATCGCGCTGCTTCTCCTTTCTCGAATCGGCAACCTCACGCGCCCTGCGCTCATCGTCGACAACCATCATTTCCTCACCGGCGTTCGGCGAGCCGGAGAGTCCGAGCACGACGACCGGCATCGACGGACCGGCCGACTTAACGGGTTTGCCATTCTCGTCGAACATCGCCCTCACACGACCAAATTCCTGGCCGCAAAGAACGACATCGCCGCGCTTGAGTACACCACTGGTCACGAGTACGGTTGCGACCGGCCCACGTCCCTTGTCGAGACTGGACTCGATGACGACACCCTGTGCCGCCCCTTCCTGCACGGCGGAAATTTCCAGCATTTCCGCCTGCAGCAAGAGGGCGTCAAGCAGCTCGTCGATTCCCTCTCCCGTCTTTGCCGATACGGGCAGGAACATGTAGTCGCCTCCCCAGTCCTCGGGAATAACCTCATGGGCCGCCAGATCGTTCTTGACACGATCGAGATCGGCTTCCGGCTTGTCGATCTTGTTGATGGCGACCACCATTGCGACTCCGGCGGCCTTGGCGTGCTGGATCGCCTCTTTGGTCTGCGGCATCACACCGTCATCGGCCGCGACCACCAGGACGACAACGTCCGTCACTTGTGCCCCGCGTGCGCGCATGGCCGTGAATGCGGCGTGACCCGGAGTATCCAGAAACGTGATGACGCCCTTGTCGGTCTCGACATGATAGGCGCCGATGTGCTGTGTGATCCCGCCCGCCTCGCCATCCGCCACGCGCGTGCGGCGGATGTAATCGAGCACGGAGGTCTTGCCATGGTCGACGTGTCCCATAATGGTGACGATCGGTGGCCTGGGTCTGGTGTTGCCCTCGGGTGCTTCCTGCCTGACGAGTTTTGTCTCGATATCCTCTACTCTGTGACGCACGGCCTTGTGGCCCATCTCTTCCACCACCAGCATCGCAGCATCCTGGTCGATAGACTGGTTGATCGTGGCCATGACGCCCATGCCCATGAGGACCTTGATCACCTCGGGCGCCTTGACCGCCATTTTCTGGGCGAGTTCTGCGACGGTGACGGTCTCCGGAATGGAGACATCCTTGATGACCGGTGCGGTCGGCCGTTCGAACTGGTGCTTGCCGGACGCCACCACCCTGACGGACCTTTGTTTCGGCCTGCGTCGACCACGCTTGTCGCTGGCAACGTGGAGCTGTTCCTTTCGACCCGTCCTCGTTTCCGCTGCGCTCCGCTCAGCGGGTCCCTTCGGGCCACCACTAAAACAAGTTCTAGATAACTATCATAGTGAAAATTTCAGTGCAAAAAAAGCTAAGACGGTAAACCGAAAGAAATTTAATGCTGAAACATCAAAATTTCATGCTAATGTAC
>JAYENI010000257.1:0-5188 GCA_034722015.1 Pseudomonadota bacterium | reverse complement strand
TGTTGCAGCACTCGGCGACCTCGTCGATCGTCGGCGCAGCGGACAACATCTCCTCCGCAGTCTTCTCGACGTGCAGGAAACTCCCGCCCAGGTTGAGGCACGCGCGTTCGAACGAGAGTCGAATGCGTGGATGGGCCTGGTCGAGAAACAGGCTGGACATGACCGTACCGCTCAGGGGGTGGTCCTTCGCGTAAAGACCCATCTCGTATCCGGCGGCCAGGCGAAACACCTGGAGCATCAGTTCCTGGCTGAAGTGCCTGGTGGAAACGACATGGCGATGATAGAGCTCGGTAAGCCTTTCGGGCTCCGCCGGGATGGCGTCTCTCAATGCTTCCGCCCGACCGGGCTCCGCAACCTTGTGTTCTCTCAGGGTACGCTGGGGATTGATGCGGGGAAGTTCACTACCTTGCATGACGGGTCCTCCGGTCTTCTCTGTCTGCGGTCCTGACAGCGCCTGCCGACCGGGTGCCTCGCGCCCGACCTGGCATTTGTAGCGGGCCTGTACCGGCGGCTGCCATGCAGGCCGGCCCGGCTCGCGCGGGATCAAGCGCTAAGCATAGCAGGGATCCCGCGGTTGTGACGACGACCGCATTCGCCCTCCGACGGGCGGATAACTGCAATGCGCGTCCGTATCGGGAACCTCGCCTGCCGGGTGTCTACCCGAACAGGTTGCCCCCCCGGCTGTCGATCACACGGGTATAAAAACCCGCACTGGCCTTGGGCGTCCGGGGGCGGACCGGGTCGGAAAAATCCACCCGCACGAGACCGAAACGCTTGTCGTAGCCGAAGCTCCACTCGAAGTTGTCGAACAGGGACCAGGCGAAGTAGCCCCTCACGTCCACTCCCCGAGACCTTGCGTCGAGCACCGACTTGAGGTGTTCCCTGAAGTACGCGATCCGGTCCGTGTCTTCCACCCGACCTTCCGCGTCCGCGGGATCCGGGCATGCCGCCCCGTTCTCTGTCACGTAGATCGGCGGCGCGTCGTAGTGATCGGACAGCCAGGTGAGGGTGTCACTCAACCCCTGCGGATACACCTCCCAGTCCATCTCCGTGTGCGGCGCGCCGGTTTGCGGTACCACGGCGGCGAGAAAGGGAGGTTCCGTCCCCTCACGCACCACCGAACGCGTGTAGTAGTTCACCCCGAGAAAATCTATCGGTCCGCAGATCAGCGCCATCTCGTCGCTACCGGGCTCACACCAGGCGTCGCCGTAGATCCGTTCGAGCGCCTTCGGGTAGCGCCCCCGGAAAAGCGGATCGAGAAACTGCCGGTTCATGTACGCGTGCGACCGCGATGCGGCCTCGCGGTCGGCGAGCGAGTCGCTCGCGGGATACTTCGGTTCCAGATTCACCGCGATGCCGATCCGGTGGCGCCCCGTTTCGCGGTAGCGGGCAACGGCCTCGCCGTGGGCGCGCAGCAGGTTGTGCGCGGCGACGGGGGCCTCACGCGGGTCCGCATGGCCCGGGGCGTGCACACCGTTGACGTAACCGGCGTCAACGACGACCCAGGGTTCGTTCAGGGTGATCCAGTGGCCAACACGGTCGTCCAGCGCGCGGAACATGACCCCGGCGTAGTCCGCGAACCAGCCGGCGATGTTCCGGTTCAGCCAACCGCCACGGTCGTCGAGTGCTGCGGGCAGGTCCCAGTGATACAGGGTCAGGAAGGGTTCGATCCCGTGTTCCAGCAACCGGTCCACGAGGCGATCGTAGAACCCCAGGCCCGCGCGATTGACCGGGCCGGCGCCCTCGGGCATGACCCGGCCCCAGGCAACGCTGAAACGGTAGGCGCGCAGACCCAGTTCGGCCATCAGCGCCACGTCGGCGTCCATCCTGCGGTAGTGGTCGCAGGCCACGTCTCCCGTCTCGCCGTTCACGACCCGGCCGGGTGTGTGCGAGAACCGGTGCCAGATGCTCTCGCCGGCCCCGTCGGCAAGCGGGGAGCCCTCGATCTGGTAGGCCGACGTTGCGGCCCCCCAGACGAAGTCTCGCGGAAAGCGCGGCTCGCTCATTCCGGGGGTCCGGGGTCGACGGCCCCGCCATCAACCGGTATCGTCTCCCGCTCGATGACCAGACGCCGGTCTGAACCGGCGCCTTCCAGCACCTGCACCCCACCATCGGGCCAGATCACCCGCACGGCGTCGACTGCCTCGCCCGGACCCAGGCCGAAATACGCCCGATAGTGTCCCTGTGAGAAGAACGCACCCTCGGCGTGGCCGACCGGGTTGACCTGCGTCCGCCCTGCGGCATCCACCTCGACCCGCGCCCCGATGGCCTGCCGGTTCGCGTCGTCGCCCGTGAGATCGATCTGCAGCCAGTGATTTTCGGACGGTTCGTTCCGCACGGCGTAGAGCGTCCACTCGCCCTTGTCCTCCTCGGTTTTCCCGAGCAGCTTTGCGCTCAGGCCGGGCTTGAGGTTGCGCTTCAGCGCCACCAGCAGGTCTCGCGCCCCGTCGTTGTCGAGGTCCGCCCAGGTGCTCCTTGCCCCCGAGAGAAAAAACTGCCCGGGCAGGTCGAAGCGCCCCGTCTCCTCGAAGCGGCCAGATTCGGTCTGCCGATACATACCGCCAGGCAGGCTGTGCAGGTCCATGCGGCCGTCGTTGTCGTAGTCCACCCAGTCGGCGGTGAACGACTTCACGGGCAGCCCGAACTCTTTCGGCTCCACTAGCTTCAACGTCCCTGCGTCATTGTGGATCAGCAGGTTCCGCTGCTTGCCCGAGGCGACGAAGACATCGAGATACCCGTCCGCATCGAAGTCCGCTACCGACAATTTTGCCAGTTTCGCGAACGGGCCTTTCCCGACGCCTTGCCCCGGCATTGCGCGAAAGGCGCCTTTCTCGTTCAGATACAGGACCGGCCCGCCCTTCGCATACCACAGCAGGTCCGGGTCGCCGTCGTTGTCGTGGTCGAACCAGAGGAAGGACCCGGGTTCGGGCATCGCCAGGCCGACCTCTCCGGCGACCTCGGTAAACCGCCCGGCTTCGTCCTGCCGGTAGAGCCGGTTGGGGTCCGTCAGCGCCACGCCTGCCGTCCTGCCGCACACCACATACAGATCGAGCAGACCGTCGACGTCGAAATCCACCCAGGCTGACTGACGACCGGGACAGGACGCCTTGCGGATCCCGGAGGCGTCGATCACGTTTTCGTAGGTCCCGTCCGCCGAAAGGAACAGCTCGTCGTCGGTCCCCGGGGCGACCTGCGCGATATATCCCCGCATCCCCCCGCGACCGATGAACACGTCGAGCACACCGTCCGCGTTGAGATCGGTCCATGCCATCGAGTGACGGTCCCGCAGCAGGATGTTGAGTTCGTGCCGTGATGGGTTGATCCGGAACCGGCCGACGAAGACCTGATCGAGCGGCACGGAATCCGGCAAGGTCACACGCACGGGAATCCCGTTGGTCGGGTTCGGCCCCGTGGCGACGATCATCATCTCGCCCGGCGCGAGCGAAAAATCGATCTCCGACCTGGCCAGTCCCTCACCCGCGTCCTCCTCCCGGATCGTATAACTCCCCTCGGGACAGTCCAGGCAGACCACCCCCCAGGGGATGGCGACGTTGCCTGACACGGGACCCGGAACGCCGTCCCCGCGATTCCACAGGACGAGGGCCCCTGCGGCGAATCCGATGTGGAACCCGGATTCCCGCAGGGGTTCCCTGGCGTGCCCGGCCTCGAGTCCCGGAAAACCCGGGACCTGGTTCAGGCCGAGGTCCGAGACCCGGTTCTCGGAAAAACGCAGGCCCGGCTCCCCAAGGGCGACGAACTCCTCGGACGAGTGATTCGTCGTGAAGATATCCAGCAGGCCGTCACCATCGAAATCGGCGACTCCGGCATCGTCGAGCGTGTAGACGTCGGCCAGCGGTTGCATCCAGTCGGGCACCCCCTTGCCTGTGGTGAACCGGTCGAACCCGTCCGTCGCGACCAGGACCACGAGGACCGCGACGACGACCGCCGCGAGCACGAATGCAAGACGTTTCATGATCCCTCCCGGGGATGACAGGTGTTGCGCTGTGCCTCAGGGCTCGATTCGACCCGGAGACACAAGAACCATGACGTAAATTAAATGAGATGCGGGAACAGCGCGGGTCAGGCGTAGACCCGATCGGCCACTGTGCCGGTAATCCCCCGGATCACCGCCCGCTGAACCGGGTTCAGCCCCTTCTTGCCTTCGGACCTCGCCCCGACCTTTTGCTCCAGCAGGCCCGGGTCGATCCGGTCTACCTCCAGGTAGTCGGCGACGCCCTGCAGGTCGAAGTCACCCGACACGAGGTCCTCGTAGCGAATGAACATGCCGCCGACCGACTCGTATCCGGTCAGGAAGCCTTCGACCAGGTGCCGCCAGTGGTGGGCGAACGCGACCGGGGGACGGACCTTGTAATCTGGCCAGATACTGTACCAGTTCACCCCGAGGCAGGACCGGTAGCTGTCCGCGGGGTCGCGTACGAGGAACAGGAACTTCGCCGGGGGGTACAGCCATTTCAGATATTTCGCGTGTTCGACGGTCAGCCGCACCTCCTTCAACCCCCAGCGCAGGGAGGCGTCCGGCAGGGAATCTCCCAGCCAGGCGCCGACAAACTGCCGGTGTGCTGTACGCAGGCTCGAGACCGGCGGCAGGAGGTTGGCGATCCACTCCGTGGTGAGTTTCTCCGGATCGGTCTCCTCCCTGAAGTGCCAGTCGGGCGGCCAGTCCTCCCTCAGGGCCACCAGGCCGTTGGTCAGGCGCTGGATCACCGCGCACTGGTCGAACGGCTCGCCCCACAGAAACACCCGGCCGCTCGACATGACCAGTCGCTGCAGCAGCGTGGAACCGGAACCCCAGCCCGCGGACAGGACGAACACCGGCGACGCGTCACCTTCCGGCGCCGCCGCCTGGGGCCAGCGCTGCGCAATGGCGTCGAGCGCCGCTGCGATCAGTGGGGAATCGTAAACTTCGGGCGGGATGGCGCGCCGCTTGACGACCTCGCTGCCGAGCACTGCGCCGATCATTCGTATTTTTTCGTCATCGGGGCACCGGGTACGTAGGACCTCAGCGGATTCTACGCGCAGGCGGGGCGAATTCAATCACCGCGACATAACGCGCTTCCTCCCCCCTCAATGGGGAATGGGCAGTACCCGTAGGTCGGGTTAGGCGCGCCTCCGCGCGAGGAGACTACGGCCAGACCCTGCCGCGCCGTAACCCGACTCGCCACGGCTA
>JAYENI010000256.1:0-21793 GCA_034722015.1 Pseudomonadota bacterium | reverse complement strand
AGTTTGCGCTCGAGGGACTGAGCGACACCCTGCGGCTCGAGCTGCAAGGCTCGGGGGTGTACGTCAGCCTGATCGAGTCGGGACCGATCGAGTCCCGCTTCAGGGCCAATGCGCTGCAAAAGTTCAGGGAGAACATCGACATTGGCAATAGCGTCTTCAGCAATCGATACCAGGGCAACCTGAGGCGGCTCGAAAGGCAGGGCCCGGCGGCACCGTTCACACTCCCTGCCCATACGGTGGCAAAGAAACTGATCCACGCACTGGAAAGCCGGCGCCCCCGGGCGCGGTACTATGTGACCTTTCCCACCTACGCATTGAGCACGCTGAAGTGGATGCTGCCCGCCCGGGCGATGGACAGGATTCTGCTTCGAATCTCCGGCGCGGAGAACCGTTGAGCGGTGCGTGGTCCAGTTGTCAGTTCTGGCAGAGCGGACAAGCCAGGCAGGGTGGACAAGCGCAGCGCGGTCCACCAGCAACGGCCGCAACGGTGGACTGCGCTGCGCGTGTCCACCCTACGCGATGATTTCGATCCGCCGCGCGAATCGCACGATTCGCGCCAGCGGTTCAGGCCGCCCGGTGTGTCTGCTCGATCGTCAACAACACGTGGCGCAGACGATCGACGGCCCATCCAATCTGCTCGGCTGTAATGACCAGGGGCGGGGCAAACCTCACCACGGTATCATGGGTCTCCCTGGACAGAATTCCTGCCGCGAGCAGTCGCTCGCAGACCTCGCGCGCGGTCGCGACGCGGGGATCGATCTCGATACCGGCGAACAGCCCGCGTCCGCGAACCTCGCGGACCACTTGCCCCTTCAGGGTTCGGAGTTGCTCCAGCATTCCGGCCCCCAGGCGCGCCGACCGTTCGATAAGCCCTTCTTCCAGCAGGACGTCCAGCGCCTCGAGCGCCACGGCGCAGGCCAGCGGATTACCGCCGAAGGTGCTCCCGTGGTCCCCGGGGCGAAAGACGTCCATGACGTCCTCGCGGGCGAGGAAAAGCGACACCGGCAACAGGCCGCCACCCAGCGCCTTGCCGAGCACGAGTCCGTCCGGGGTGACTCCGTCGTACTCGCTGGCCAACAGCCTGCCGGTGCGGCCCAGCCCGGTCTGCACTTCGTCGCAGATCAGCAAAACGTTGTGCTCCCGGCAGATCCTCGCGCACGCCGCCAGGTAGCCCTCGGGGGGCACGATGATTCCCCCCTCCCCCTGTATCGGTTCGACCAGAAAGGCGGCGGTGTGGTCGTTGATGGCCGCTTCCAGCGCCCCGTCATCGGCGTAGGGAATGGTTCTGAGGCCCGGCGGGTACGGGCCGAATCCCTCGCGATATTGCGCCTCGGAGGAAAGCCCGACGATCGCGATCGTACGCCCGTGGAAATTTCCCCGGCAGGCGATGATCTCCGCCTTGCCGTGCGGTACCCCCTTGACCTCGTATGCCCACTTGCGCGCGGCCTTGATCGCCGTTTCCACGGCCTCCGCCCCGGTATTCATCGGCAGCGCCCGGTCCATGCCCGTCAGCTCGCAGGCGCGCTTTGCCAGTGCGCCCAGGTTCCCACCGTAGAATGCCCGGCTGACGACCGCCAGTGTCTCCGCCTGTCGCTTGAGCGCCCGCACCAGACGCGGATGGCAGTGTCCGTGACTCACGGCGGAATACGCGCTCATCATGTCGAGGTAACGTTCCCCCCGGTCGTCCCACACATGTACACCCCGGCCACGCACCAGTGTGACGGGGATCGGGTGATAATTGTTGGCGCAATAACGGTGTTCCAGACTCATCGGGGTATTCATTTCAGGACCTCCGAACAGGGAGCGGACGAGTTCGAGCGTCAGCTGGGCGGTGCGCAGGTCTTTGTCCCTGAAGGGGTTGTATTCCGCAATTTCCAGACCGACCAGCGCGCCGTCCCGTGGCAGGGATGCGAGCGCCTTGGAGAGGTGGCGCCCCGCAATGCCCCCGGGTACCGGCGTCCCGACACCCGGCGCATCGCGCGGATCGACCGCATCGAGATCGATCGTCACCCCGACACGGTCGCAGATCAGACGAAGATCGGACCAGGCTTCGATAAGAACGCGCCCCAGGCCGCGACGCCGGACCTCATCCATCCCGTATACCCTGATCCCCTCCGTCGTCAGCAAATCCACCTCTTCGGGTTCGTAACTTCTCACGCCGATCAGGCAAATCCGCCCTGGACCCAGGACACCGTCGGCCGCCGGCGCCGACAATCCGGCGGACCCGTACCCCAGCAGGGCCGCCACAGGCATGCCGTGGAGATTTCCGCTGGGTGTGGTTTCGGAGACATGCGCATCCATGTGGGCATCGATCCAGATCAGGCCAAGCGTTTCGTCCTCCTCCATTGCGGCCGCAACCCCCGTCCATGTACCGACGGCACAGGAGTGGTCTCCGGTCAGCACCAACGGTATACGGCCCCTGCAAACGACATCGCGTGTCGCGGAACAGACCTCGCGACAGACAGCGGCGACGCGCTCAAGGGGGCCGACACCGTCTCGCGGACCCGGTTCGATCCAGCGCTCCGGGTCGAGCCCTCCCCGGCTGGCGGCCCAGCGGCGCAGCCCGCTCCGCATGATGACGGCGGGCCCTTCGGCACAGCGCCGGTCCTCGGCGCCTTCTCCGCTTGCAACGCAGATCACCGACAGGGGAGGAGAAATGGCCTGTCTGAAGTTCATCGCCAACCACCCTGGATTCGACCGGTTTTACCGTGACGTTACCGTTTAGATCACGGCGTATCGTGGCTGTTCAAAGAGCCAGAAAAAAATCTATGGACAACGATAAATGTGACTTATGGATGTGCCGCCTGAATACGATCAGGCGGGTATCGCCCTACTTTTTGCCAATGAGTTCGATGGGATAACCGTCGGGGTCCTCTACGAAGGCGATGATCGTCGTCCCGGCATTCATCGGCCCGGCCTCCCGGATGATCCTCCCCCCGCGATCGCGGATCTTTTCGGCCGCTTTGTACACGTCGTCGACCTCGAGGGCGATGTGTCCGTATCCCGTTCCGATGTCGTACCCGTCCCGGTCCCAGTTGTGGGTCAGCTCGATGACCGTGTGCTCGGACTCGTCTCCGTACCCGACGAAGGCCAGGGTAAACCCGCCTTGCGGGTAGTCCTTCTGACGGAGAAGCTTCATGCCGAGGACCCCGGTGTAGAAATCGACGGAGCGGTCGAGGTTTCCCACCCTGAGCATGGTGTGAAGCAGGCGCATCGTATTCTCCTGGTGTTGATTTGCTTGGTCATTTACGAACGTATCTCAAGATACCAGATGCGAAACATCCAGCGATTCGTTGGCGCGCGACGCTGCAGATCGTCGAGAGTGGCGATCACTCCTTCAGGGTATTGAAGCGGCTGGAAAAAACAGAAGGCGAGATCCACGCCTCACTCGCCGAGGCGGTATCGCGATGGGCCGGACAGCGGCTGGGTTAGAATGCCCCCGGCATGAACCGACCGAACGACCCTTGAACGACATGAATCGTCCAGCGTCCCCGAAACCGCATTGAGCGTCGTCGTACTCGGCGCCGGCGTCATCGGCGTGGCCACCGCCTGGTATCTGTCCTGCAAGGGGCTGGACGTAACCGTCATCGAGCGTCACCAGGGACCCGCCGAAGGGACCAGCCACGCAAACGGCGGACAGATCTCCGTCAGCCACCCGGAACCCTGGGCGGCCCCCGGGTTGCCGCTTCAGCTCCTGCGCTGGATTGGCGATCGACGCGCGCCGCTGCGTGTGCATCCGCGCGCGGACCCCGCAATGTGGCGCTGGGCCTATCGTTTCCTGAGGAACTGCAACGAAACCACACGGCGCCGGAACACCGCGAGGATCGCGAGACTCGGGCAGTTCAGCCTTGCCGCCCTCGCCGCTTTGCGCACTGAGGCGGATATCGAATTCGCCTGGGGCACGCGCGGAAGTCTGCACGTATTTACCGAACCGCGCGCCCTGGACGAGGCCGGCACCCTGGCGGAGCTGCGGCGCGGCCTTGGAATACGGCAGGAACTGGTGGACCTGCCGGGTTGCCTGCGTGTCGAACCGACCCTCGCGGCATCCTCCGTGAAGATCCATGGCGGCATCCATGCGCCCGACGACGCCTGCGGCGACGCCGCGTCGTTCACCCGGGAACTCGCCCGGTGCTGCGCCCGGCGCGGCGTCGTGTTTCACTTCGATACATCGGCAACGGGACTCGAACCGGGAGGCCGAGAGGTCCGCTCGGTGGTCACGACTCGGGGACGCTTCGCGGCAGACGCCGTCGTCCTGGCATTCGGCACGGGGAGCCCCGCGCTCGTCCGGGCGGCCGGTCTGCGCCTGCCGGTCTACCCGGTCAAGGGGTACTCGCTGGACGTGCCGCTGCAAGCGGGCGACCCGGCGCCGAGGGTCAATCTCATCCACGAGTCACGGCGTCTGGTGACCAGCCATCTCGGCGCCACCCTGCGCATCGCGGGCGGGGCCGATTTCGGGGGGCTCGACCCGGCCCTTCCCAGTGTCCGCGCCCGTTCAGTCCTGTCTCCCGCGTTCGAACTGTTCCCGTCGCTGACCGGAACGCAAGGGTCGCAATACTGGGCGGGACTGCGACCGATGACACCCGACGGTGTCCCGATTATCGGCCAGACACGAATCGGCAACCTGTTCCTGAATACCGGCCACGGCAGCCTTGGCTGGACCCTGTCCTGCGGATCGGGCCGCCTCGTCGCCAACATCGTCGCCGGCGACGATCCGGAAATCGACCCCGGTGACTACGTCCTGGATCGCAGCGATCGTTGAACCGGGGTGACCGGACACGAGCAGGCTGTTGAAAAACCCTGAGGCGATTGCCGGAAAATGACATACCAGATTGCGCCGGATTTTCGTTCGTCTTCAAGGCGCGACAATAGGCGCATAGTCGATCTATGGAACGGTTGTCGCAACACAGGAGACGGACGAAAGGACAAACAGGATGGTATGTCAATTGACAGAAATCGCCTGAGGTGAGTATCAGGGCTTACTCCCTGATCGGGACCGAGACCGTCCTGTCCTCTTCGGTATCTCCACACACCGCCAGATAGGCCTCCGACAACCGGTAGACCACGATCATGTCACCCGCGCTGCCGTGTTCGATCCTCTCGCTCTCGATGAATCCGAGAAGACGAAGCTGCTCCAGCCGGTAGTAGAGTTCCGCATCATTCTCGATGCCCGACTCCCCCTTGATCGCGTCGAGGACGACGGTTCGCTCACCCTCGATGAACGCGAGCAAGCGCTTCTGGGTCTTGGACAGGGCGCCGCGGCGGGATGGAAGGGAGACTTCGACAGGGGATTGCGGTGAGTCCGGCAGCGATGCGCTCCTCCCCGCGACCTCGTCCACCGCCCCGGGTCCGGGGCGGGCCCAGCCCTTCGGCGGCCGGTACATCATCACGATCGCCAGCACGATAAGGACGGTGCCGATGATCAACGACCCGTAGCGCTCGAACGGTTCGTCTGCCATCAGCGCGCTCTTGTCGCTCCACGGGAGTTCCTGTCCGATCCCCAGCAGGAGCAGCACGGCGCCGAAAACGAAAAGGATCAGTATCAGTGGATGTTGAAACCGGGCAAGAATCCACGCCAGAAAGTCGCTCATCGACACACAGTCCTCATTCGCAACGGCCTGGCAGTCGCCGGGTGCGCCTCATGTACCCGCCTGCTTCTCATCGCGCTTTACCAACTCCCACAACGCGTCGAGTTCGTCCAGGGCGCAATCGCGCATCGTGCGGCCCCTCGCCTCCAGGGACTTCTCCATGCCCCGGAACCGGCGCTCGAACTTGTCGTTGGCTCCCCTCAGGGCCTGTTCCGGGTCAAGTTCCAGATGACGGGCGAGATTGACCAGGGCAAACAGCAGGTCACCCATCTCGTCCTGAATGCGTTCCCGCCCGGCACCCTCGTCCATCTCGTGCTTGAGTTCGTCCAGTTCCTCCTCGATCTTGAAGAATATCTCCATCGTCTCGGGCCAGTCGAAACCCTCGCGGGAGGCCCGGCCCTGCAGCTTGGCGGCGCGCATCAGCGCAGGCAGGGCATGGGCGACCCCGTCGAGCGCACCGCTCTTACCCCCATCGGACCGCTCCGCCCGCTCACGCGACTTCTGCGCCTCCCAGGCCTCTCGAAGACGCCGGTTGCACTCGACGGGTTCGTCGCCGAAGACGTGGGGGTGACGGCGAATCAGCTTGTCGCTGATTGCCCGGGCAACGTCGTCCAGGGTAAACAGGTCCTGCTCGTGAGCGATCTGGGCGTGATACACCACCTGCAAAAGGAGATCGCCGAGCTCGTCCCTGAGGTCCCGGTAGTCCTCCCGCTCGATGGCATCGGCCACTTCATAGGCCTCCTCGATGGTATGCGGCGCGATGGTTTTCATCGTCTGATCGAGGTCCCAGGGACACCCGTTGTCCGGATCCCTGAGGTTCATCATGATGACGGCTAGGCGACAGATATTGTCCATGAATCCGCTCTATGGCTGTTGCATTGGACCGAATCGTGACCCACACGGGCGCACCGGCAAATCCCGTAGCCGATGGTTGCGGGATTCCCGAATTTAGACCGGTTTTCTCCGGATAGATGCGGCGCAAGATCCACCGTCGCGGGATTGCCGGACAATCGGGATGGCGAGCCTCAGACGCGAACAATGAGCATAGCATCGTCCCGTTGCTGCGTTTCCGTGCTGTTTCACGCCGTCACGGGGACTTGCGGAGGGGTGGCCGTGACGCCGCGGGATCCACCTGGACTTGGGCGGGCCTTGCGATCGCATGGAATGTGCAGCTTACAGCCCGGCGCCGTGCGTTTGCGTTCTCCCCCGGACTGCGGCTAGGATCAGGTGGCAGTCAAACGCTGTTCCATCGCATCGGTTCGTTGCATCAGGTTCATGGCGTCTCACGGACCGGTGTCCGGATCAACCACGACGGGGAGTCTCGCGAAACATGTCAGGCCGCGCCGTCCTGCTGGTCCTGCTCGCATTTTTTCTGCCGGTGCACGCGTTGCACGGCGCGACCGCGCTTCCCTCTCAAGTGGGGAAATTGCTCAGGAAGCACAAGATCCCGGGAAGCGCCCTTAGCGTCTATGTGCAGGACGTCACGAACACCCGTCCGACACTTGCCTGGCGCGCCAACACCCCGCGAAACCCCGCATCGACCATCAAGCTGCTGACCACGTTCGCCGCGATGGATGTGCTGGGTCCGGCGTACACCTGGAAGACGTCCGCCCTGGCCCATGGACCGATGCGCGATGGGTACCTGGAGGGCGACCTCGTTCTCAAGGGCGGGGGCGATCCATTCCTCGTCACCGAGAAGATGTGGAAATTCCTGCGTGAGTTGCGGGACACGGGCCTGTCGCATATTGCCGGGGACCTCGTCATCGACGACGGCGTTTTCTCACCCGAACCCGAAGACCCGGCCGCCTTCGACGGCAAACCCCATCGCAGCTACAACGCACAACCCAACGCCCTGCTCGTTAACTTCCAGACCGTGCGTTTTACCTTCGACCCTGACGACCTGAATCGACGCGTCGAAATCATCACCTCACCGCGGCTGGCCAACCTCACCGTAAGAAACCGCTTGCGTTACGCATCGGGATCCTGCCGGGGTTCGTTTCGCCGCATGAAAATGGACGTGGAGGACGACGATGCGGGTGGTACCGTGACGTTTGCCGGCAAATATCCCGAGGGCTGTGGTCGGGCGAGCATCAACCGGGTCGTGCTCCGTCCCACCGCGAAGGCATACGGGGTGTTTCGTGAACTCTGGGAAGGCATGGGCGGCACCCTCGAGGGGTCCCTGAGGATCGGAGAGACACCACCGGACGCGCGGGAAATCACGACATTCGAATCACCGTCCATGAGCGAGGTGGTGAGACGCGTGAACAAATTCAGCAACAACGTGATGGCGCGGACGCTGCTGCTGACGCTCGGCGCGGAGGCGTACGGCGAACCTGGCACCTATGAGAAGGGACGCCGCGCCATGGGCGACTGGCTCGCGGCGAAGCGACTCGATCTTCCCGGCCTGCGCGTGGACAACGGCGCCGGTCTCTCCCGGGACTCCCGCATCACGGCCCGCGCCATGGCCCAGCTCCTGCTGGCCGCATACCAGAGCCCCTACCAGCCGGAATTCATGGCGTCGCTGCCTCTGGCGGGGATGGACGGCACCATGCACCGCAGACTCCGCGAATCGCCGCTGGCGGGTCGCGCCCACATCAAGACCGGCAGCCTGGACGACGTCAGCGCCGGCGCGGGATATGTCCTGAGTTCGAGCAACAAACTCTATGTCGTCGTTGTCTTCCTGAATCACGAGGGACTGCGCAGGACGACGGCAAAGGCGATACAGGACGAGGTCCTGAATTGGGTCTATGCGCGATGAACCACGGGGCGGGCGACGCAACCATCCTGCCCGGGCTACCTCTGCGTAAAAGAGGCCGCTGCCGGCGAGGTCAGGGACATCAGGAACGCCTCCAGGTCCCCGAGTTCGCGATCACCGAAGTTCAGGGGCTTCAGGGTTTCCTCGGTGTGTCCAATGGCGGGCGTTGCGTCGAGTGTATTGTAGTGGTCGAGCATTTCATGCAGCGAGGTGAAACGCCCGTCGTGGGCATAGGGGGAGGTCAGGGCGAGATTCCGCAGCGTCGGTGTCTTGAACGCCCCGAGCATCTCCGGGTTTTCGGTGTCGAGATACGCCGCTTCCCGACACGTTTCCGACCCTGTTATCCCGGTGTCGCCGCGGTAGAAAGGCGAGCGGCAGTTGAACGGATTCGCCAGTACCCGGCGCGCGCCCGCGGTCCTGCCGTAATCGGGACGTTCGGCGCGATCGGGAAGTCCGATATTGTGGAACTGCCCGTCGCTGAACGCGGGGCCATTGTGGCACAGCAGACACCGACCCGATCCGACGAATAGCCTCAGTCCGGCCAGCTCCCGCGCACCGAATCCGTCGACGAACGCGCTCCCGGGTTCGCAATCCGCCTGCCAGCCCCTTGCGAACCGGTCGAAGGGCGAATCGTTTGCTACGAGGCCTCGCTCGAACGCGGCGATCGCCTTGCCGATATTGACGTAGACACGTTCGACGGCGTGCCGGTCGCGCGCCGGCAGCGCATCCCAGGCCGATGAGAGAGCCCGGCCATCGTCGGTCAGCGGCCGGTTGACATAGTGACCCAGCACGAACGCCGAAGGTTGCACACCCCCGGACCACGCGCCCGCGACGATCCCGTTGAATACCGCGAGGTCTCCCAACGTGGCGAGGCCGTAGTCAAGCATGTTGGCCGACATCCCGATCCGGACCGGCTCGGGCATCGCCGCCGGCAGGGGTTCCGCTTCGATAAGCCGTTGCGGCAACGGACCGAACGCGGCTTCGTATGCGTCACGGTAATGCCGGACCACCAGATTCACCACCCCGGTCCGGGTAAATCCGTGCTCCAGGGGATTCTCCAGCGGCTGCAGTGCCTGGGACGCAAGCGAGTCGGACCGGCCATCCCAGAAGAACCATCCTCCCCGGTAGACGTTGAGCAGCGTCGGGGTGTTCTTGTCCACCTTCGACAGTCCCTCGCCTACCGGCTTGCCGTCGGTAAATCCCAACTCGGGAATGTGGCAGGTCGCACAAGCCACCTTGCCGTTGCGGGACAGCCGGCGGTCGAAGAACAAATCGCGGCCCAACCCGGCCAACGCCCCGGATGCGGGTCCGGGCGCGTCGTCACGGGCGAAGTCCTGTACAATCCGCCACAACACGGGGTCGCCCGCATTCTGACCGCAGGGTGAGATTTCCCGTGCAGGATCATCGCCCGCGAACATCCACCCCGGGAAACCAAGCAGGGTGATCAACAAGACTGGATGACAGAACAGAACAGAATATCGAAGCATGGTTCCCCGGCGTCACGCGGCGAGTTTCACGCGCCGGCGTTTGGGTGGCGCGGCTATTCCCTTACATTGCTGTTGCTGCTGATTGTCGCCGCACTCGTGTTTGCGTTTCCACTGACCGTTCCTGCGAGCGGTCCGCCATCAACGGTGGGACACCTGGACATCGAACCACTTGCGGACCGGCTGCGATTGACCCTGCAGTTGCCCTATAGTGCGGTCCGCAAGGCACTCGGCGTGGAAGCGGTTCAGGGCTCGGACGAGTTCAATCAACAGCTGTTTCTCAAGACCCTGGGGGAAAAGCCCCTGCTGTCTGACGGCAAGCCATGTGAATGGGGGACCCCAGTAGGGATCGTCAGTTTCGTGGCGATCCGTATACAATCCGAGGCACACTGCGAGGAACGGCCCGGGCGTCTCACCATCGATCTGCCGTTTCTGAAGACCCTGCCGGAGGATTTCAGACTGGGTGTCCGTGTTCACGGAAACGTTGAACCCGCCTCGCCCGAAGACATGTCGGGCAAGCGCCCGGAAATATCCCTGACACTTCACTGAGCCGTAGCCCGTCGCCGCAGCCAAACAGTCCATCGTATCGCCGACATGATGCTTCGTGTGCGTCGGTTGCATGTCGGCTTACCAACGCTCGCATTGGTACCTTCGCAGACAAAACCGGACCAATGGGAGGTAATTCATGAACAGAAGACTCTTACCGCTGCTCGGCCTTGCGCTGGTGACGGGCACGCTGCACGCGGCGGAGTCCGGACCCTGGAAATCACAGGACGGCGGGATTTCAGTCACCGTCTCGTCACTACCGCCCGAAGCGGACACCGTTTTCCCGACGAACCGGCTGACCAGCATCAGGGTCCTGGTCGATACGACCCAAAGCGACTGCGATACCGTTTCGCTCGAATTCGACGCCTCCATGCCCGGACATGGTCACGGGATGAACACGCGTCCCCGTTCCACGCGCACCGGTCCGCGCGAATTCCGGGTCGACGGGATCAAGATGCACATGCCCGGACAGTGGTTGCTGTCGTTTCGCGTCGGCTGTGATGACACCACCCGGGACATCGAGGTGCCTCTGGACCTGTAGCGCGGACCGGTCATTTCGCGTCGGCTGGCGGCTCGACCGGCTTCGGTTCCCCGGGCTTCTCCATTGCCTCGTCGATCACGTCGATCTCGGTCAGCTCCGTACCGATCATCAGGGCGATCCAGGACCAGGAATCGCCGTTGCGGGTCCGGGCGGCGATGTACTCGCAATCGGCACCGCTCTTCGAACGCAGGCCCGTGACGCGGCGCCACTTTTCAGCCAGTTCCGCCGGACCGCAAGCCTCGTTCGAGCAAGTAAAAATCACCTCCGCCCCGGCGTCCTTGAGGGCTTTCTGGTAGTGGCCGTGAATCAGGAAGATTGGCGTATCCTCCGGTTGCCGGTACAGATAGCGCGTCACACGTCCCCTGATGACCCGACCGCCAATTTCACCGGCTTCGTCCACTTCGATGACGAACCGGTATTCTCCCTGGTCCTTGTGCTCGTGCCCGATCAGCGTCGAGTCGGGAAACCGGCCGGCCATTGGCGGGTCCGGGTCCTGTGGTTCAGACGTCCCGGCGCCGGCCGCTGCGCCACAAGCCACCGAGACCAGGACGATCAAGGCACGAAGTTTCTTGCACACCATGTATTCTCTCCCCATATCCGGTCCGGGACCGCGTTGCGGGAACCGGTGAAGCGATTTCAATGCCGATGGGAAACCCCTGAACAAACGGACGCGGCGGCGCGTCGATGGTCCCCCTGACATCGCTGAGTCCGTTTCATTATGGCAGCCCCCCCGGGACGATCAAGCCGGTTCCCCCGACACCTGCAAGACGCGGGCGACGACGGAGGCAGGATTCAGATCCGCCGCCGATAGCGACCGCCGGCCCGGTATAGGGCATCGGTGATCTGCCCGAGCGTGCAGCACCTGACCACACCCGGTAGTACCCCGAACACATTCCGACCGGCCCTTGCACAGTCTTCGAGACGGGCCAGCGCCCTGCCCGATGCCCGCCGGTGATGATCGCGAAACGCCTCGACCGTACGAACGCGCCGGCGCTGTTCCGCGGGCGTTGTCCGTACAAGTCGCGGGGCCGACCGGCTGGCCGATGGTTCCGCGGCCCGGAAGGTGTTGACCCCAACCACCGGGATCGTGCCGTCCGAACGCCCCCGCTCATAGGCCGCTCCCTCGGCCTGTATCCTCGATCGCTGATAGCCGCTCTCCATGGCGCCGAGGACGCCGCCGCGGCGCGACAACCGGTCGAACTCATCGTACACGGCTTCCTCGACCGTACCGGTCATTTCGCGGATCCAATACGAACCCTGGAGGACATTTTCCCCGTAGCGCAGTCCGGACTCGCGGTTGAGGATCATCTGTATCGCCAGGGCGCGGCGCACCGACTCCTCCGTCGGCGTGGTGACGGCCTCGTCGAAGGCATTCGTGTGCAGACTGTTGCAGTTGTCGAGCGTTGCGTACAACGCCTCCAGCGTCGTACGGATATCGTTGAAATCGATGTCCTCGGACTGCAGGCTTCGCCCGGAAGTCTGGGCATGATACTTGAGCCGCTGGGCGCGTGGAGACGCCCCGTAGACCTCGCGCATCGCGCGCGCCCAGACGCGCCGGGCCACACGGCCGATGACGGCGAACTCGGGGTCCAGGGCGTTACTGAAAAAAAAGCTGAATCGGGGTGCAATCTCGTCGATGGGCATCCCCCGGGCCAGACAGATCTCCAGCAGCGTGAACCCGTTGGCGAGTGTAAATGCCAGCTGGGTAACGGGACCCGCACCCGCCTCGGCGATGTGATAGCCGCTGACCGATACCCCGTAGTAGTGCTCCGCCCGGTTGTCGATGAGGTATTGCTGAATGTCGCCCATCAGGCGCAACGCAAACGGGAGGCTGAAGATGCACTCGTTCTGCGCCTGGTCCTCCTTCAGGATGTCTGCCTGCAGCGTACCGCGGACCGCATGCAGGGTGTCCGCCCGGATGGCCTCGTAGGTCTCCCGACCCACGACGTCCTCACCCGAAACACCGAGCAGCCCGAGCCCGAGCCCGTCGTGTCCGGCAGGGAGTTCCCCTTCGTACCGCGGCGCGCCTTCGGGCCAGCGTTGCCGGACGATTCGCCGTGTCTCACGCCATCCCCCGATGGCGTGCAGGTGCTTCTCTACCTGCTGGTCCGTAGCCGCGTCCAGGAACATCGCCAGCATCGCGGGCGCCGGCCCGTTGATCGTCATACTCACCGAGGTCGACGGGTCGCACAGATCGACGCCCGAGTACAGGCGCTTCATGTCGTCGACCGTTGCCACGGACACCCCCGACATGCCGACACAGGCGAGCCTGTCAGGCTCGGGCGCGGGGTCCTCTCCGTAGAGCGTCACAGGGTCGAAGGCCGTGGACAGTCGCCGGTAGGACAAGTCTCCGATCAGGTAATGGAACCTGCGGTTGGTCCGCTCCGGCGACCCCTCGCCGGCGAACATCCGCGTCGGCTCCTCGCCTTCCCTGCGAAACGGGTAGACCCCTGCAGTGAAAGGAAAATGACCGGGCAGGTTCTCATCGAGCAGGAATCCCAGCAACTCGCCGGCATCCCCGGTATCCGGCAGGGCGAGGCGGGGTATCGGCGTCCCGCACGGACTGCGGGCGCAGGTCTCTTGCGATAGCGACCGGCCACGAATCGGGTTACGGAAGCAGCCCTTCCGCCAGGACTCGCGGGTTCGCGGCCAGTCTCGCAGCAACCCCAGCGAGTGCGTCGACAGGGCCGCCAGCTCGGCACCGTAGGCCCGCCGCAAGCGCGCGAACGCCGGATCACACTGGCGTTGACCCTCGATCGTCACCACAAAGCGTTCCATCGGCTTCGGAAGGTCCGGGTCGCCCAGGGTCTCGAGCGCCCGCCAGCAGGCCTGCGCTCTCGTCGCGGCGGCGCACTGGGCGCGGGCCTGGCGTCTCGTCTCACGGCCCCGGGCGGCGATCCCGGCGAGATACCGGCTTCGCTGATGCGGGATCGCGTCCCGGTCCGCGTCATCCGGGTATGCCGGTGACGGCGAGCACCGGACACGGGCGCTTACCGGTTTCGGGCAGCACCGGCTCGTTCCCCGACTCGATCATACTCAGGACACGTCCGAGTTTGCGGTCGTCGTCTGGCGTCGAACGAACGGGCGGGATATGCGCTGCCGGGCGACGCCTCGAACGCTCGATGAGATCGAGGGCCATCCCGTCGAGACCGAGTGCGAGACCGTCCCGCGGCAGATAGACACGCTGCACTCCGAGTCTCTCCAGCGTTCTGGCCTCGTCCCCTGTGATGGTCCCCCCGCCCCCGCAGAAAACGGGAATGTCCGCGGCGCCTTCGGCCCGCAGGTGCTGCATCAGGGCCGCGAAGAACCCGCGGTGGCCCCCCCTGGTAGGAACTGACGGCGATTGCGTCCACGTCCTCCTGCAGCGCGGCCGAAACGATCTCGCGCACCGACCGGTTGTGGCCAAGGTGCACGACCTCCGCCCCGTGGCCCTGCAGCAGCCCCCTGACGAGATTGATCGCCGCGTCGTGTCCGTCATACACCGCCGCGGCGGCGAGCACCCGTACCGGACTGGAACTGGCGAGCAGAAGCAGCGGGGCATCGGCGGCGGCCGTCGTGGCCATTTGCACCTCCACGGGATCCGGGAGATCCCCTGTTCACTACCCGTCCCATATCATGGAACGTTATGTAACACACTGATCCTCGATATATTTTTTCGCGATCAACCCGAACGAGCGCACTGCCTCCGCGTTCGGGTCGGCACAGCGGAGCACACTCTAGTCAGACCACCGGCGGATTTCGGCGTTCGGATCCCGGAGGCCGCGACCAGGAAGTGCCGTATTTCGTCTTCCTTGCCTGTCAAAGGATCCATAGGGTGCGCTCCCGCCGCCAACCGGACCCGGATCGGGTCCGGGAGGAAGCCATTTTCCAGCAGAGGTAACCACGGCTGTGTCACACATGACCGAAACCCCTATCGAGGATCTCAGGAAACGGGTGCGGGCGCTGGCCGAGGTTGAGATCGCACCGATCGCCGCCGATCTGGATCGTGACAACCGCTTTCCGAGAGAGCTGTGGCCGCTTCTCGGGGACGCTGGGCTTCTCGGCCTGACAGCGCCCCGGGAATCCGGCGGAGCCGGGCTCGGCCTGTCGGCGCACCTCGTCGTCATGGAGGAAATCTCGCGCGCCTCGGCCTCGGTGGGCCTGTCCTACGCCGCACATTCGAACCTGTGCCTGTCCAACCTGGTGCGCCACGGGAACACGAAGCAACGAAAGCGCTACGCGATACCGCTATGCTCCGGGAAGCGCGTCGGTGCCCTCGCCATGTCCGAGCCCGGCGCCGGCTCCGACGTCGTCGGCTCCATGAGTTGCCACGCCTCACTGCACGGCGACACCTGGATCGCCAACGGCTCGAAGACCTGGATCACCAACGCGCCCGACGCGGACGTGTTCATCGTCTACATGCGCACACACCCGGGCGAGGACTCCGGACACGGCATTACGGCCTTCATCGTGGAGTCCGGGATGAAGGGATTCCGCCGCGGCCCACCCGCCGACAAGCTGGGCATGCGGGGGTCGAGCACCGGCGAACTCTTCTTCGAGGACTGCGAGATCCCGCGCGGGAACGTCCTCGGTGCCCCGAACCGGGGACTGGAAATCCTGATGAGCGGACTCGACACCGAACGGGTACTGCTGAGCGGAGGCCCGCTGGGCATCATGCGCGCCGCCCTGGATCTGGTCCTGCCGTACACCCGCAAGCGCCGCCAGTTCAACCGGCCCATCGGTTCGTTCGAACTCATCCAGGCAAAGTTGGCGGACATGTACACCGCCCTGGAGGCGTCACGCGCTTTCTCCTACCACGTCGCGGAGGCCTTCGACAAGGGTAGCGCCTCGCGCAGGGACGCCGCGGCCTGCCTGCTGTTCGCATCCGAGAACGCCGTCCGTGCGGCCGCGGAGACGATTCAGACGCTGGGCGCACGCGGATACATGAACGCCTCCGATGCCGGGAGACTGTGGCGCGACGCAAAGGTATTCGACATCGGCGGCGGCACCAACGAGATTCGCCGGATCCTCATCGGCAGGGACCTCGTGGGAAAGGCGGCCTGAAATGCCTTCAGGGTGCACATCATGAGTGATGTCCTCGTTGCGTCGGCATGCCGGACCCCGATCGGCGCCTTTCGGGGCGCATTGGCGCCGATGTCGGCCGTGGCGCTGGGTGCGGCGTCGCTGCGCGGGATCATCGATGCATCTGGCATCGACCCGTCGCGCATCGACGAGTGTTACATGGGATGTGTCCTCACGGCCGGGCTCGGCATGGCCCCCGCCCGTCAGGCGGCACGCATGGCGGGAATCCCGGATTCCGTAGCCTGCACAACCATCAACAAGGTCTGTGGCTCCGGCATGAAGGCGGTAATGATCGCCTGTGACCAGATCCGGGCCGGATCCGCGGACATTGTCGCCGCCGGCGGCATGGAATCGATGTCCCGCGCCCCCCACCTGCTGACCGGGGCGCGCGACGGGCGGGCCATCGGAGACCAGCAGGCACTTGACCATATGCTCACCGATGGACTGACCGACCCCGACGAGGGGCGGCCGATGGGCTGGTACGCCGATATCTGTGCGCGACGTTACGGGATCGACCGCGAACGCCATGACGCCTGGGCCGCCCGTTCGCTGCGGCGCGCGAGAGAGGCCGTTGACGACGGGATATTCGGCGAAGAAATCGTGCCCGTCTATCCCTACGGTCGGGACGCAAGCAGCGTGGACACGGACGAACAGCCTGGAAAGGCGCGACCGGAAAAGATCCCGCGATTGGCGCCCGCCTTCTCACCCGGGGGTGTGGTCACCGCGGCGGGCTCGGCCGGTATTGCCGATGGCGCCGCGGCCGTGTTGCTGATGTCGGCGCGAACCGTCGAACGGTTCGAACCGGATCCACTGGCCTGCGTGGCGGGGTACGCAGGCGCAGCCCGGGCGCCCGAAGAATTCACTACCGCGCCCCAGGTGGCGATACGCAGGCTGCTCGACCACCTCGGGTGGGACATCGGGGACGTGGACCTGTTCGAGATCAACGAGGCCTTCGCCCCGGTCGTCATCGCGGCAATCACCGACCTGGGACTGGACGAGGCCCGGGTCAACGTTCGCGGTGGGGCGTGCGCGCTGGGCCACCCGATCGGCGCCACCGGCGCACGGCTCATCGTGACCCTGATTCACGCCCTGAGGGCGTCCGGCCTGTCGCGCGGCATCGCCTGCCCCTGCATCGGGGGCGGCGAGGCGACAGCGCTGGCGGTGGAATGTAGATGAAGACCCCGGTCGTAACAGAGCGCTGGAACAGGCAGCCCCTCCCCCCTGGCAGGGGGGAGGCCGAGAGGGGGGTCGAGAACGACAACGAACGCCGCACCGGCACCGATCGTCCACCCCCATCCCGACATTCCCCCTCAAAGGGGGAAGGAGAAATACTGAATCACCCTCTGCGGTGGGAAAGCCTGAGCCTTTCAAACATCACCGTCGGGCGGCAAAGGTAACGCCATGCCCGTCCTCCCGTCCCGCATCGATCCTGACTCCCCGGGGTTCGAAGAGAATCGCAAGGTCATGCTCGCCCGTGTAGGGGAACTGAACGCGAGGCTCGAAATCGTGCGGCGCGGTGGTCCGACCCGGGCGGTAAGGAAACACCTGGACCGGGGAAAGATGCTTGTCCGCGACCGGGTCACCCGGATCCTGGACGAGGACAGCCCGTTTCTGGAACTCTCCCCCCTGGCGGCATGGGGCATGTATGAAGGTGAACTCCCCGGCGCCGGACTGGTCTGCGGCGTGGGCCGCGTCCACGGCATGGAGGTCCTGGTGGTGGCCAACGACGCCACGGTGAAGGGCGGCGCGTACTACCCGCTCACCGTCAGGAAACACCTGCGCGCGCAGGAGATCGCCGCGCAGAACGGCCTGCCCTGCGTCTATCTTGTCGACTCCGGCGGGGCGTGCCTGCCGATGCAGGACGAGGTTTTCCCGGACCGGGACCACTTCGGGCGCATCTTTTTCAATCAGGCGCGCATGTCCGCGTCGGGCATCCCGCAGATCGCCGTTGTCATGGGCTCGTGCACGGCCGGTGGCGCCTACGTACCTGCCATGTCCGACGAAGCGGTCATCGTCGCCCGCCAGGGGACGATCTTCCTCGGTGGACCACCGCTGGTGAAGGCAGCGACGGGTGAGATCACGGACGCTGAAACGCTCGGCGGCGCAGACGTGCACTGCAGGACCTCGGGCGTTGCCGACTATCTGGCCGCCGACGACGCGCAGGCGCTGACCACCGCGAGGGACATTGTTTCGCACCGGGAATGGACACGACCCGAAGCACGCTCCCGGGATGCGCCGTCAGAGGCACCCCGCTATCCGACTGAGGAGATCTACGGCCTGATCCCCGGAGATCTCCGCCACCCCTGGGACGTACGCGAGTTGGTCGCGCGTCTGGTGGACGGTTCGGTCTTCGACGAATTCAAGGCACTGTACGGAAGGACACTGGTCTGCGGGTTCGCGCGCATCGGCGGGTTCCGCGTCGGCATCGTCGCCAACAACGGCATCCTGCTGTCGGAGTCCGCGCTGAAGGGGACTCACTTCATTCAACTATGCGACCGACGCCGGACCCCGCTGGTGTTCCTTCAGAACGTCGTCGGTTTCATGGTCGGAAAACAGGCCGAACACGCCGGGATCACGAAGCACGGGGCCAAGATGGTGACCGCGGTCGCCTGCGCCTCCGTTCCGAAACTGACCGTCATCACGGGCGGCAGTTTCGGTGCGGGAAACTACGCCATGTGCGGTCGATCGTGTTCGCCACGCCTGCTCTGGTCGTGGCCCAGCGCACGCATCGCCGTGATGGGCGGCGAGACCGCGGCGGAATTGCTGTCGGAGGTCAAACGCCATTCCCGGGAGGACGCGGGTGAAGACTGGAGCAGCGAGGAGGACTCGAAGACCAGGGAGGAGATTCTCGCCCTGTTCGAGACGCAATCCGACCCGTACTACGCCACGGCACGCCTGTGGGACGACGCGATCATCGATCCCCGGGACACCCGGGATGTCTTGATCCGCGGACTCGAGATCTCGAGCGCCACGCCGGAACCGCCCGGGGCGTTCGGGATCTTTCGCATGTGACACCGGGTGCATGTCATGACCGACCCCGTCATCCTGACCAGTGAAGCGCGCGGCGTGGTCACGCTCACGCTCAACCGCCCCGGGGCGGGCAATGCGCTGGACCGTTGGATGCTGCGCGCCCTGCGTAACGCGCTACGTGACGCGTCCGACGATCCGTCGACCCGACTCCTGATCCTGACCGGAGCGGGCAAGATCTTCTGCAGCGGCGCGGACCTCGCTGAAATCGAACGGACCCGTCGTGAAAGTCGTGATATAAACCGTGCCGCCGCCGACCTGTTCGCGACCGTCTTGAGGGACATCCACGCATTTCCGGTCCCGACCGTCGCGCGGGTCAACGGGCATGCCTTCGGCGGCGGCGCCGGACTCCTCGCCTGCTGCGACCTGGCGCTGGCCGAGGTCGATACACGGCTCGCATTCACCGAAACACGCCTGGGCCTGGCGCCGGCTCTTGTTGCGCCCTGGATCGCCGGGGCGATCGGGCCGCGCCGCGCACGCCAGCTGTTCCTGACCGGTTCACCCGTGGAAGCACGGCAGGCGGAGTCCTGGGGACTGATCACAACCTGCGTCGCGAAGGGAGAACTGGACACGGCACTCGCGTCTCTTGCGCACGAGATCCTGCAGTGCGCGCCCGATGCACTGCGCAGGACCAAACAGGCGTTGCGCCAACTGCAAGCCCCGGACCCGGCGACGAGCCGGGAACTGATCGAGACCCACCTCGAGGCGCGAACGGGCGAGGAGGCCGGAGAGGGGATCAGGGCCTTTTTCGCCCGGAGCCGGCCGTCCTGGCAGCGCAAAGACACGCACGATGAACACAACGATACCTGAACCGCGGCGACCGGCGAATCAGGCCAGCGGGAGGCGACCCGCCGACGGCGCCGGCTACCCCGAATCGGTGACGATCGTCGAAGTCGGCCCACGGGACGGTTTGCAGAACGAAGCCGCGCGGCTGACGACCGACCAGAAAATTGAATTCATCGAGCGACTTTCCCGAACCGGATTGCGGTGTATCGAGGCGACCGCCTTCTGTTCCCCGCGCGCCCTGCCACCGCTTGCGGACGCGGAAGCCGTGATGCAGCGCCTGCACCACTCGCCCGACGTCCGATACCCCGTTCTCGTACCGAACCGGACGGGTCTCGATCGGGCGATCGCTGCAGGCGTACGGGACATTGCGGTGTTCACGGCGGCGAGCGACACGTTTTGCCGGAAAAACATCCATCAAGGCATGGAGTCGTCGCTGCGCAGCTTCCGGCCCATGATCCGGCATGCCCTGAACCACGGCATCAGGGTTCGCGGTTACGTGTCGTGCGCGCTGGGGTGTCCGTACGAGGGTGAGGTCCCGGTGGCGCGAGTCGTGACGATCGCCAGCGAACTGCTCGATGCGGGATGCGCGGAAATTGCCCTGGGCGACACGACCGGTGGGGGGGCGCCGCTGCTGGCGCAGACCACGTTGTGCGCCGTGGCGCATCATATTCCCGTCGAACGGATCGGCGTTCATTTTCACGACACCTGGGGGCAGGCCCTGTCAAACATCCTTGTCTGCCTGAGGCAAGGTGTTCGTACCGTGGATGCATCGGTTGCAGGACTCGGGGGTTGCCCCTATGCTCCGGGAGCAGGGGGCAACGTCGCGACCGAGGACCTCGTTTACATGTTGCAGGGCATGGGCATCGAGACCGGCGTCGATCTCGGGGCATTGGCTGACATCGGAAACGATATCTGTGCATTGCTCGGGCGGGACACCCGCAGCAAGGCAGCGCAGGCATTGAACGCGAAGGGGGCAATGCCATGCGGCTCAAAGGGGTGAGGGCCGTCGTTACCGGAGGTGTATCGGGTCTTGGACTGTCGGTCACGCGGCGCGTACTCAAGGCGGGCGGTCAGGTGGCGATCCTGGACCTGAACGAGGCGGCCTGGAACGACCTGGCGGACGAGTTCGACGAGAAAGCGCACTTCCTGCCGACAGACGTGACCGACCCGAACGCCGTCGAAGGGTCGATGCAGTCCGCCGCCGAGGCCCTGGGCCATATTTCGCTTGCCGTGAACTGTGCCGGTGTGATGTATGGGTCCCGCGTGATCGGCCGCGACCGCCTGCACGGCACCGAAGAGTTCCGCAGGATCGTCGAGATCAATCTGGTCGGGACCTTCAATGTGTGCCGCTCGGCGGCCTGGTCCATGCAGCTCAATGCCGCAGACGACAACGGCGAGCGCGGCGTGATCGTCAACACCTCTTCCATTGCCGCATGGGAGGGCCAGATCGGGCAGGTGGCCTACGCCGCCTCCAAGGGTGGGGTTGCCAGCCTGACTCTGCCGATGGCCCGGGAGTTCGCGCGTTTCGGAATCCGGGTCATGGCGATCGCACCCGGCGTCTTTCACACCCCGGCGATGGACAGCCTGTCGGAACCCGCCCGGGAACATCTCGTCCAGTCGGTCCCCTTCCCCTCACGCATGGGTGAACCTGACGAGTTTGCCTCTCTGGTATTCGCCATCTACGAGAACCCGATGCTGAACGGCGAAGTGATCCGTCTCGACGGCGGGTTGCGCATGCCCTCCATGTAGTCCCGGCCGCAAACGATTCGGGTACCACCCGTCCCCGGTTCAGGCTTCTGCATCAATAAAGGAGCGCGACCAAAAGATCGCGCTCCTTTATTTCATCGCGCTCCACCGAAAAAAAATGGGTCTATCCGGGTTTCCCAAAGGAAAAACTCTTGTTGTTGGGCCGCCTGGAAGGTTAGCACCCATCTCATCCCGGCGCAGTGTGGACAGGCGGTGGGTTAGTGTGGGCAACCGGTGGGATGCTCGCAAGCTCACATCCCAC
>JAYENI010000255.1:4029-21807 GCA_034722015.1 Pseudomonadota bacterium | reverse complement strand
GCGATTTCTGTCAAATCACATACCATCTTGCTTGTCTTTTCGCCCGTCTTCCGCGTTGCGGAAACGGTTGAATAGTTCGACGATGCGCCCGTTACCGCGCCTTGAAGACGAACGAAAATCCGGCGCAATCTGGTATGTCATTTTCCGGCAATCGCATAAACACCGTGGCGAGCGGGCGCGGGTTGACGATCAGGCGTCCCGGTCACCGTTGCCCGAATTGAAGCGAAGCACGAGTTCCATTGCGTGCCAGAGCAGCGGAATCGCCGGCGCCATGATGTTGCCGCGCAGTATCTGGCGTATGGCCAGGAGCACGAACCCGACGAAGAATAGCGTGCGAAGATCCACGCTGCCCGAACTGCTCGCCGCAATCATCCGGTTGATGCGGGAAAAACCGTGCTGCAACGGGGTCATGGCCGGCCGGACAGCGGGCCCCTGCCCCCCATCCGTCGGCAATCCGATCGCCTTGAAACCCGGTTCCAGGTCAGAGAACGGCACGTCCGGGTGCAATACCACGACGCTGCCGGTGCGTTCATTGACCCGCACACCGGTGACGGACGGCAGCGCTTCCAGTTTCCCTGCAAGTTCCCTGAAGTAGTCGGGGTCCTCTATGCCCCCGCTGATCCGGAGACGGACACGGCCCCGGACCCGATGGGCGATGACGGTTTCGGGACCCATTTCAACCCGCCCTGAATTCCTTGACGTTGAAATCGTCGGGTCCTTCCGGGGCTTCCTCCTCCGGCCCCCCCGTCTCCTGCCGATCCATCAACTCTTCCTCGACCTCGGCGACAATGTCTTCGACCGTCTCACCGAACTCCTCGATGCGTTCCCGACCGATCTCGTAGGCGCGAATACCCGCCTTCAACGCCGAGCGGGCCAGTGGCTTGACGACGGGAGCCAGCGCCGCGATCGCGACCGGAACCAGAACCGCGACGCCGACACCCAGGGCTACCCCCTTCATCAGATCTTCGTTTCGCACTATTTTGTCCCCTCCCCGAACGGAACGACCCACTATTGGAAAATTAACCGACCGTGCTCCTCTCACCCCAAGCCCCGGAGACGGTCGGTCACACCGGCACCCGCATCCCGGAATACCAGAAGGCCGTCCACCCCGGGTAACGCGAAACCTGCAAAAAACGGGTATAAGTAACGATAAGGGAACCCGGATTGAGGAAGTGATTATGTATCGTATCGCATTCGCCGGGCAACGCCGCCACCCGGTACGCTGATATCGCGGCGCAGCAAAGATATCCATACATGGCGGTCAGGAGGCTCACTCATGATAATTCGCTTGCTTGCGGGCATCGCCATCTTCGGACTCGGCTATGCCCTGGGAAAGGAAATCGGACGGACGGAAGAAATCCGGGAAGAACAGAGGCGGCTTGACCCGGATCAAAGCCATAAAGTGAGGATCATCGATCATTCGAGGGAGGCATTCGACGACCCCGACGAGCCGGGTTTGTCTTCCAGCGACAGGTGAGGCAATCACCTAAAACCGGAACCCGGGCGGAGGAACGGGATGAATGACATTGACGCAAACATGGCGCCGGAGGATCTGGAGAGGCTGAAGTGGGCCACCCAGCATCTCGAGCACCCCAGCCTGGCGGCGCGACTCACCAGTATCGTCGGCACTCCGATCGAGATCGGGATCAAGCTGTTGCCGCGCCCCGTCTACAAAAGCGCGCGGAGCATCGCCAACCTGGCGATCAGCAAGGCCCTGCGCGCGGCGGTGTCCCCCCTGCGTCACGACGAGGAAGCCGATCCCCGCAATCACTACTATCGTGTCCTGGCGGCGGGTTCCGGTGCACTGGGCGGTTTGTTCGGACTCTATGCCCTGCCCGTGGAGTTCGGCCTGAGCACCACGATCATGATGCGCTCGATCGCGGAGATCGCCCGCGCCGAGGGCGAGGACATCCACTCACCGGAGGCCCAGATGGCATGCATGGAGGTGTTTGCGCTGGGCGGACAGTCAGAAGAGGATGACGCGGCGGACACCGGATATTACGGCATACGTCTGGCGCTGGCATGGCCGGTCACCCACGCCAGCCACTATATCGCACGGCACGGTCTGGTAATGGACGGTGCCCCGGCCCTGGTCAACCTGGTCTCAGCCGTCGGTTCCCGCTTCGGCGTGGCGGTGTCGCAGAAAATGGCCGCCATGATCGTACCGGTGATCGGCGCCGCCGGCGCGGCCGCCGTCAATCTGGTCTTCATGAGCCACTATCAGGAAATGGCGCGCGGGCATTTCGTCGTCAGAGGTCTCGAACGCAAATACGGGCCGGAACTGGTCAAGGAACACTACGAGAGGTTCTGCTGCCCGGACAAGGCGCAAACGCGGTAGCAAGTCAAGTCGATACACCGGTCAGGTCAACCTTGTATCGCCGTTGTCCGTGAGCGCCACCTCGATATTCTTGTTGATGGTCTGCTCGATCTTGCCCTTCATGGGAGAGAGCAGCATGCCGAGCTTGATCTTCAGTTCGACGAACCCGTCCCCCATATCGATCGACCCCGATGCCCCGGAGCGCTTGAAGCGTAGCGAATCCCCCTCCCACGCATAGTCCGCGTCCAGTTTCTTCTTGAGGTCTTCGGCAATCTCTTCCATCCGGGCCCGCACGACTTCCGGTGGCAGGGTGTGTTTTCGCTTGATGTGTATATTCGCCATCTTCAGGATCTCCCGAACGCTCCGTTTACCGGTCAGGTAAGCGACTGAAATCCGCTCATCTGTATTGTCGCAATCCGCACCATCTGTCGCCCACCGTAACGCGCTTTTGCGATGCGCAGCAACCTCTTGCCAATCCCCACACATTCTGTATCATCGATACCAGTTTTTACACTGGCGAGGTGACGGGGCATGGGTGGTCGTTTACTGGTTACCGGAATCACTTTCGGCGTCTTCATGGCCGAGGCACTGATTCACTACAACATGGGCAAGGCCGGTTCGGACGGCGAGTTCAAGTTGCGCTTGCCGCCGACGAAGGAACTGTTGAAGATCGCCGCCGTTACCGGCACCTTCTCCGTGGTCAGCGGGGTATTGGTCGATTCGCTACAGCGGAAGATTTCGACCAGGGCCTGAGCCCCTACTTCAGCGCGTCGACCTTGTCCGTTCGCTCCCAGGGCACATCAAAATCCTCGCGGCCCATGTGTCCGTAGACGGCCAGCCTGCGGTAGAAACCTTCCTTTCCCGAACTCAGCGACTTCAGGCCCAGATCACGCACGATCCCGCCCAGCCGGAAATCGATCGCCGCCTCGAGGCGTGAGGCGAGTTCTCTCTCGCCCACCTTGCCGGTTCCGAAGGTGCGCACCCTCAGGCTCACTGGTCGGGCAACCCCGATGGTGTAGCTCAGTTGCACCTCGCATTCACGCGCCATGCCCGCCGCGACGACGTTCTTGGCCGCGTAGCGGGCGGCGTAAGCCCCGACACGATCGATTCGCATGGGATCCTTGCCGCTCAGCGCCGCGCCACTGTGACGCGCGAACTCACCATAGGTGTCGATCCCGGTCTTGCGGCCCGTCAGACCGGAGTGCGCGGAGGGTCCACCGCCAACGCGGGCACCCGCGGGGTTGATGAACACGCGGGTGCCCGCGTCCGGCTTGATCTGCTCGTTTTCCAGCACCGGGTCGATGACGTGCGCCTGTACATCCTCGCGCAGTCGTTGCAGGTCCGCCTCTGATGCGGCCGTCTGCGTCGCCACCAGCGTGATGCTGTGGATCCGGCACGGCCTGCCATCGCGAAACTCGATACCAACCTGCGTCTCCCCGTCCGGCAACAGATAGGGCAGTTTCTTTGCGACCTTTTCCGAATCGAGCCGGTCCGCGAGGCGATGCGCCAGCGAGATCGGCAGAGGGATCAGGTTCGGGGTCTGGTCACAGGCGTAGCCGAATACGCTCACCTGCTGCCGGTTCGGGATCGCGTCGATTGCTGCGTCGTCCATGTCCGCGAGATCAAACGGCGTGTAGTCTGTCGCCGTGTGGTCCATGAAACTCGACAGTATGGTGCAGGCCTCCGCATCGAACACCTCCTTCGGGTAACCGACGTTACGAATCACGCGTCGGGCGATCTCCGATATGTCGACCTTCGCCTGCGAGGCGTAGTGGGTGGAGATGAACATCACGCCACTGGCCACGGCACATTCGGCGATGATCCTGGCATCGGGGTCCTGGCGGAGAAAATGATCGACGACCGAATCGCTGACCTGGTCACACAGCTTGTCCGGATGACCGATCGTGACGGACTCGGATGTAAAGATGAAATCTTCGCTCACGCCGCGTTCTCCTGTTGGGTTGGCACTTCCAGCATCGTATCGTCCAATTCCTCGTCATTTCCCTCGTCATTTCCCTCGTCATTTCCCTCGTCAGCGTGGCTCAGTGCGGGCTTTGTCGCCTCGTTGACGATCAGCGGCAGAATGACCCCGGCGGCAATCGCGGCGAGGTCCCCGGCGCCGAGCGGAGTCGTACCGAGCAGGCGCCGCAACGCGGGCACCACACTGACGATGACCTGCAGAATACCCATCCCGGCGATCGCGCGGGTCAGGTGGGGATTGGGGGTGAGTTCGCCGCCGCCCAGGACATTGCGGTGGCCGGACCTTGAACTGAATGAGTGGACCAGTTCGTTCACCGTCAGGGTATTGAAGGCAAGCGTGCTGGCCGCCGCCCCGACACCGTATCGCCGGATGCCGTATAAATAGGCCCCCATGGTGCCCAGCCCGATCGTCCCCGACTCGAACACCATGCGCCGCAGGGACCGCCCACCGATGATGGCCTCGTTCGGGTCCCGCGGCGCACGCTCCATGATGTCGGGCTCGGCGGGTTCCAGCGCCAGCGCCAGTCCTGGAAAGATGTCGGTCACCAGATTGATCCACAGCAACTGCATCGGGTTCATCGGCTGACCCAGACCCATCGCCGTCCCGGCCAGCATGACCTCGATCTCCGTCAGGTTGGTCGAGATCATGAAGTGAATCATCTTGCGGATATTGTTGTAGATCGTCCTGCCCTGGCGCACCGCGGTCGACATCGTGTGCAGGTTGTCGTCCTCCAGCACCACGTCGGACACACTGCGGGCAACATCCGTCCCGCCGCCGCCCATCGCCACGCCGATATCCGCGGCCTTCAGCGCCGGTCCGTCGTTGATACCGTCCCCGGTCATCGCGACCACGCGTCCGGCTTCCTGGAACGCCTGCACGATCTTGAGCTTGTGGGCCGGACTGACCCGGGCAAAGACGTGTACGTTCTTGACCAGTCCCGAGAGCAGTTCAGGATCCATGTTCTCCAGCTTGCTGGACTCGAGTACCTGCAGCGGCTTGTCCCCGCTCAGCCCCAGTTGCTGTCCGATCGCCTGGGCCGTGGCGCTCTGGTCTCCCGTGATCATTACGGTCTCGATGCCCGCCCGGTGGAACTTGGCGATGAGCTTGTCCATCCCCTTGCGCATCGGGTCCGCCATGCCGGCCAGACCCAGCCACACCAGGCGTTCGGTCTTGCGGGGCATCCGGCCTTCGTCGAGTATCCGGTACGCCACCCCCAGGACCCTGAGGGCGTTCCCGGCCATCCTCTCGTTCTCGGTGACGATTCCCTGCCGCGTCTTCTCGGTGAGCCGAACGAGTTTACCGCCCTTCAGCTGCTGACCGCACATCTCGAGGACCTCTTCTGGACTACCCTTGACCGCCAGCAGGTGCTTGTCATCCTCATAGGGATGCAGCGTGGTCATATAGGGTCGGCCTTCGGCACGATCGCGCGTACGCAGTTTGGGGAACTGCCCGCGCAGCGCCTCCACGTCGATACCCGAGTTGAGGGCGAGATCCACCAGGGCCTTCTCCGTCGCCGATCCCTCCTGTGTCCGGGCTTCGGGCGGACCGCCAAATTCGGTCTCACTGCACAACGACACGACCTGCATCAGGCGGACGAGCTCTTCACGGTCACACGTATTGACGACCGCGCCGTCCGCGATCAGCCGGTGTTCGGAAACGTCGTAGGCCTCCTGCCCGGCATGTACCCCGACCACCGACATGCGGTTCAACGTGAGCGTGCCGGTCTTGTCCATGCAGAACACCTGCACCGATCCCAGCGTCTCCACGGCATCCAGGTGCCGAACCGCCACGTTGCGCTTGCGCATGTCGGCGATCCCCATCGCCAGCGTCGTGGTCGCGACGGCCGGCAGCCCTTCGGGAACCGCGGCCACCGCCAGGGACACGGAAGATTTGAGCATCTCGAGCCATGCGTAGCCTCGCAGCACACCCACACCGAATACACCGGCGCAGACTCCGCCGCTGATCAGCGCCAGACTCGTACCCATGCGGTCCAGTTGCTTCTGCATGGGGGTCTCCGGCGCCTCGGCCTCCCCCACCATGGTCTGGATCTGCCCGAGCTCCGTCGCCTCGGCGGTCGCGACGACCAGCGCGCGACCGTTCCCTCCGCTGACATGGGTCCCCATGAAGGCCATGTTGCGGCGGTCGCCCAGCGCGGTCTCCTCGCGGGCCGCAAAGTCGTGGTCCTTGGAGACGGGCAGGCTCTCCCCGGTCAACGCGGATTCGTCGATGCTCAGGCGATGTGATTTCAGTATGCGCGCGTCGGCAGCGACATAAGTGCCGGGAGAGAACAGCAGGATGTCGCCGGGGACGATGGTCTCGACATCGATCTCGGTCTCGCGTCTGTCGCGCAGGACCCGCACGGTACGCACACCGGTGTCGGCCAGCGAACTGATCGTCTTCTCCGCCTGTCGCTCGGTCACGAAACCGATCGCGGAATTGATCAGCACGACACCCACGATGACCGCGGCGTCGAGTACGCCCCCTGTGACCACCGCCACCACCGCTGAAGCGCCGAGCAGGTACACCGGCGGGCTGACGAATTGCCCGAGAAAGATGGAAAGGTCCGAGCGACTCTTGGTGGCTTCCAGGCTGTTGGGGCCGTAAATCCGCAGCCGGGTGTCCGCCTCTGCGACACTCAGCCCGCTGTCAGCCGAAAAACCCAGTCGATGGACCAGTTGGTCGAAGTTCATCAGGTGCCAGGGTTCGATCTCCTGTCCCCGACGACCCGAAGCCGGAACCGCCTCGAACCCCGCTGTCGCACCAAAAGCCGGGGCCGGGCGGGGCGGCGACAGCATTCCCCGCACGACGCCGGAAAGTCCCCCCAGGGCATCAACGAGCCGCGAGGGCCGGGCCGGTTCCGGTCGCCGTCTGGCGGGCCGGTCCGGCGCCGCGTCGCCGAGTAGATCTTCGATGCGTTCGATCAGGTCGTCGACGGAGATTCCGGGGCCGAAGACGATCAGCGCCCGCCCGGTGACCACATTGGCGGAGACCCGCCTGACCCCTTCGACCGCAACCAGTCGCCGTTCCAGTTGCGTCCGGACCCGGGCCGAGCGATAGAGTCCGCAGACCTCGAGACGTACACGTCCGGGGGTGCTGTGTATAGGCGTCACTCTCGAACGATCGACGACGGGCGTTTGCCGTGTAGATTTCATATTGTCACCGTGGCATGGAACCCCAATGAATTTATTATCACAGTTTTATGACACGAAAGTGACAATGGCTTAAGGGTATGGATTCTCCACCCCTTAACAGCCCCGGCGTTGATTCAAATTAAATTTTTCGGATTTAATTAATGGGCATCCAGCTGGCATAGTATGCTCTCCCGGCAAGGGGGCTGACGGCGCCAGCCGGACCGTATCCGCCCCCGCCGAAACACGACTCACGCCACCGGCAGGCGCTTCGCCGGAACAAGGGCTGAAGGGAGATCCATGGACAACACCCTGGTACGCTGGTTCTTCGACGAAGCGTTGCTGAACCAGCTCGTCGCGGGACAGACCACGCTCGTCCTGCTGATCGTCATCATCGTCTGTATCGCCCTGCTGTCGAAGGGGGCGGACTGGATGATCGACGGAGTCGTCGATCTGGCCGAGCGAACCGGTCTGCCCAAGATCGTCATCGGCGCCACGGTCATCTCTCTCGGCACGACCCTGCCGGAGGCCTTCGTCTCGGTGATGGCGGCCTACATGGGCAACCCTGGCCTGGCGTTGGGAAACGGTGTGGGTTCGATCATCGCGGATACCGGGCTGATCTTCGGACTGACCTGTGTGCTGGCCGCCGTTCCCGTCAACCGTTTTATCCTAAACCGCACCGGCTGGGTACAGTTCGGTGCGGCCTCGTTCCTGGTCCTCATCGCCATCGGCGCACTACTCGCCAACCGTGAGGAACCGATGCTGCATCGATGGGTTGGTTTTCTGTTCCTGGGTCTGCTGTTCGCCTATCTCTACGTCACCTACGTCTGGGCCAAGCAAGGCAGCAGCATGGCCGGCGCCGAGGAAGAGATCGCCGTGCATGAACTGCGCGGCGTCGCCGTGTGCTGGTTCATGGTCGTCGGCGGGCTCTCGCTGGTGATCATCGGGGCCCGCATCCTGGTGCCTGCCGCCTCCCAGATTGCGGTCCGGCTTGGCGTACCGGACGATGTCATCGCCGCGACCATGGTGGCCTTCGGGACCTCACTGCCCGAACTGATGACCGCCATCTCCGCGGTGCGCAAGGGCCATCCCGAGATCACCGTCGGCAACATCGTCGGCGCGGACGTGCTCAATGTCCTGTTCGTCATCGGCGCGGCGGCGGCCGCGGCCCCCCTGGCCATACCGATGAATTTCTACTATTTCCACTTTCCCGCCATGCTGATTATCCTGTTCTCCTTCCGTGTCTTTATTTCCATGAACAGGGAAGGGACCTTTCACCGCTGGCAGGGCTTCTGGTTGTTGAGTGTCTACGGGTTCTACATCATTCTGCAGTACGCCCTGAACATCGGATCCGCACATTGACCGGGGGCACCGCAGCGATAGGCATGAGAACCATCAGCGGCCACACCAGGAAACAATCAGCCCTCATCACAGGCAGTCAGACATGAAGATTCTACTGGCAACCGACGGTTCGGAAAGCGCCCGTGCCGCAACATGCTTCCTGGAACAGTTTCCTTTCCCCAGGGGGAGTTCCGTTACCGTGCTCACGGTCGTCGACGAGGAATTCTTCAACCCCGAGGCCGCCGGTCCGCTCGAGGAAGATCAGCGCCAACTGCTCCGGGACGCGGAAAGGGCGGTGCGCGAGGAGGGAGAAAGACTCCTGGAGGCCGAGGCCGAATGCCTGCGAAAAACAGGTTGGGAAGGATCGGGCATGGTCCGGACCGGCAGCCCCGCCAACGAAATCGTTCGTGCCGCCGAGGAAATCGATGCCGACCTGGTGGTGATCGGATCCAAAGGCGTGACGGGGATATCCCGCTTCCTTCTGGGCAGTGTTTCACACCAGGTGATGGAATACGCGCCCTGCTCGGTCCTGATCGTGAAGCCCAAAGAGGCCTCCGGTGAAAGCGACGCCGATGCGGAGAAAATCTGGCGCATCCTGCTGGCATTCGACGACTCCGAGCCATCCAGAAAGGCCGTCGACCTCTGCGCATCCCTGCCGCTGGGCGAGCACGCCGAAGTCACCGCATTGACCGTCATGCCCATGGTCCGGATGTACCGGCAGGACATTCGCCAGGAACTGAATCCGATCTGGCAGCAGAAAACGCACGCGGCCCATGAAACGCTGGACGAGACCGTCAAGGCCGTGCACTGGGCCACACCGAAGGTCTCCGTACAATTGCGCGAGAGCGCTGACGCCAGTCACGGGATCCTCGAGGCCGCCCGCGAACTCGACAGCGACCTGATCCTGCTGGGGAACAAGGGCAGGCGCGCCATCAAGCGATTCCTGCTGGGTTCGGTGACTCATCACGTGGCGCGCCATGCCGGGTGCGCCGTGTGGATCGTCAGGGGCTGAACCGTCGCGAAGGGGAGAGCGTCAGGGCGGGAAAGACCTTTTACTTCAATAAGGTAGCCCGGATGAAGGTGACTCTTGAATAACTTAAAACATAAGTTATTGATTTGATTGGTTGCCGCGCAGCGGGGTGGGTCGCTTCTCAATAACCGCGTGCAGCTTGGGGTGGACAAGCGACGCGCAGTCCACCATTGTGGCGCCGGGGCTTTCCACTGGTGGACTGCGTTGCACTTGTCCACCCTACCACCCCATCCACGCTGTGAGATAAGGCTCGGTAGGGTGGACAAGCGCAGTTCAGCGCAGTCCACCAACAAACCCCGGCGACCTTTTTCAATCCGCACAGGGTTATTGAGTTACGAACGAAGCTTTGCGGAATCCGGGGTTTCTTCCGGCCCCGGTACTCACATCACCCGGATCCCGTCGTTTCTCCATCCGGGCTACCCGGGACTGATCGGGACGCCCGAACAGACAGTGATGACTTTCCGCCGATCACGAACGGAATTGATGCGGAGACCCCTTGATACCCCGGCGGAATTGAATCCACTGTCGTATGACGGGCTTGCCGACATCTCGCAGCAACGCCTCCATGACGCCGTGGCGCCGCCTTTTTCCGGTGCTTCCTGAAACGATCCGGTTCACTTTCCTTCTGTTGGTTGCACATTCGTGATCGGCGACAAGCCCTGCCGGTGCGCGCCGGGGCGCGGGGACCGGGATTCCACGGATCCAGGGCCAAACGTTCAGTACGCCGGCCAGTGAAGCAGCGACATACGTCAGGGAGCACGCGGTCAGTATCTCCCGCGCCGCCTTCTCCTGCTCATCGCTGATGTAGTCATCACGCAGCATCGGCAGCGCCTTGCCGAAACTGGCGTCGAGTTCCGCCGGCAACGCCGCCAGTTGCGCGACGACACCGACGCCGATCACGGTCAGCGCGGTCGCGCCGATCACCATCGGCGGGACGGAGCGCCGGGTAGCCAGCGCCACCAGTGGCACCGCGATCAACATGACGGACCCCGCCTCCCCCGTCACCCGGGCGACCCGGGCCAGACGCAAGCGCCAGACGAACGGTGGATAGCCGGACGCATCCTGCAGGGCGTGTCCGACCTCGTGGGCCGCGGTCGTCAATGCCGTCAACGACCTTCGGTCCATCTTGTCGCGTGCCAGGCGTATGGTCCGGGTTCGGGGATCGTAGTGGTCACCGATGTCCGTCACCTCGATCCGCACCGATTCCAGACCGTGACGATCCAGCAGTTCGCGCACCAGTTCGGCGCCCGTCAGCGGAATCGACGCGTCGCTCTTGTTGTGGCGCTTCAGCACCTGCCGGACCCACAATCTCGGGCCGAATATCAGCGCCGCCGCCGGAATGATGATCAGTACCGGATGCATAGTGATTCCCTTTCCCCGTGCAGAATTCGCCCCCGGAATACGACCGTCGGGGAAGCGACTACCCGCGCCGCATCAAACCGGAATCGAAAACTAAGGCGATTGCCGGAAATTTACGTACCAGATTGCGCAGGATTTTCGTTCGTCTGCAAGGCGCGGGAACGGACGCATAGTCGAACTATGCAACCGTTTCCGCAACGCCGAAGACGGGCGAAAAGACAAGCAGGCTGGTATGTCAATTTCCAGAAATCGCCTAAGGCGATCGCCGGTACATTATTTTCCGGCAATCGCCTAATCCGGAACAGGCAGCGCCGAGTAGTAGTTCGCCAGCGCCGTGAGTTGCTGATCGCTGAGTCCTCGCGTCATGGCGTTCATGCGTTCCTCTCCCCGGGTGCCGCTCTTGTACGCCCGAAGCGCACTGAGGAGATACACCTGGTTCTGCCCCGCGAGGTCCGGGATATCGTCGCTGCGCGCCAGTCCGTTCTCCCCGTGGCAGGCAGCGCAGGCCCTGACCAGTCTGTCCACATTCTTCTCCGCCTTCTCCGGACCAAGGTACACCTCGAGCAGGCGTGTGGCTTCCTGTTCGGCGTCCGATTGCCGCAGGCGGTCGATCGTGGAGACCTCCGACAGGTCCGCCGCCCCATAGACGGCCTCGATATCGTTCATGGTGACCATTGGCACCCGGATCTCGCCCTCACCAAGCAGGTGATCGACGAAGTGCTGGGAGAAGGACCGGTAGTTGAGTTTCGCCCGGACCTTCAACTTCTTCGTTCCCTCAGGGAGGTTGAAGAAGTAGTCACCGTACTGATGTCCCTTGGGCGGAATCGTGGTGCGCCGTTCGAACCGCGCCACGGTCCAGATGAACTCGGCGGGTTTTCCGTCCTTGTCGACGGCATAGGCCTTGAACATGACGGCGTCCGGGTCGATCTCGTTGTGATCGTCCAGTGCGCCCGAACGCAGGATCTCCCGACCCTTTTCATCCACGACGGAAACGTCCAGCCACATCTCGCGGATGAAGGTGAGGCTCGTCGGCATGTCGTGCCCGGCACGCCGGTTGGTGACCTTGACGCGGAGCCTGTGCAGCCCCTCCTGGCCCGGGACCGTCTGCAGGGAAAGGTCCAGCGACGCGGCGCTGCGCAGGCGCTTGATGGCGATCGCCGCATGGCGCCTCGAGTCGGCGTCTCCGGCCACGGCGGTGACGACCGCGTTGCCACCGACGAAGCCGTGCCCGTGAACCAGTTCCCGCTCCCCCGAGGCGCCGATCGCCGCCTTGCCGCCGAGGTCGTGTTCCGGCAGCTCGCGGGCCGGCGTCAGGGTGTCGGCGACCTGCATGGCGGTTTCCACCGGGACCATGTGGCAATCCTGACACTGTACGCCGTTCTGCTGGTAGACCGAGTATTTCCACTCGTCATAGGTCCTCTCCAGCGGAAACTGGTTGATGGGATTAAAGATGTTATGGCAGTTGCCGCAGAACGCCGACTGCGAATGGTGCTCCGAATACTCGGTATCGTGATAGGGCGAATCCGCGTCCTTCAGCGGTCCGCGCTTGACCTTGCCGGGGCTCGAGACGTAGGAGCCGTTGCCATGTTCCATCACCTCGGAATGCTGAAACGTCGAGCCCGAAATCGTATGGCAGACGTCGCAGAACACGCCGTTCTCGGCGATCGGCGGCGCCCTGAAACCGCCGTGCAGGCCCGCTTCGGGATCGAATGTGACGGTCCCGGTCAACATGCCGACCGGGGTGTGGCACCCGCCGCAAAGCTTGCCGATATCGCCACCCACCTGCTTCTCGGCCAGTGCCCATTCCGCCTGGAATATCGGGTCCCGGAACGAATTCGAATGCATGGACCCCTTCCAGCCCTGGTACTGGGTGGTATGGCAGCCGCCGCAGATCGCGGGGTCTTCCCAGGCGTCCGGGGTCAGCGGCTTGTCGGACTCGGCGCGCGCCAGGGACGGGGCGTTGGGTCGGTCCTCCGAGGCCTCGAATGTGACGGGGGCGCCCGCCGGGTCTTGTTTGGTGCCTCCGGCATGTATCGGTTGGCCGAAGAGAAAAGCCGCCGCCAAAATCTGCACCAGAATTGAATATCGTGACATGACGCCTCCGGATCGACGCAGGGCTTCAGGGTCGGCTCATCGGCAAGGCGGAAAAGTACGCGGCCAGGTCCTCGACATCGGCCTGGCTCAGCGCCGCGACCATGCCCTTCATGATCGGGTCGTTGCGTTTACCGCTCTGGTAGGCCTGGATCGCCGCGATGAGGTAGGTCCTGTTCTGCCCGGCCAGGTTGGGAAAATTCGGCGCCACGGCGATCCCCTGCGGACCATGGCATCCGGCGCAGACCGCCGATTTGCGCTTTCCCGCATCCGGGTCGGCGGCGAATCCGGATACGCACGACAGGGCCAGGATGCATCCGGACAGTATGCGTATGCTGACGAGTTTCATCCGGTGTCCTCCTGCGCTGTGGTATAGGCCGGAAACGCGGATGAGCTGCGGCGCGCCGGGAATCCGGATCATAACGCCGAAACCACACGATTGGTATCCGGCCTCCCGGGCCCCGTCTCCGGCCGGGGCTTGCTGTCCGCCAGTCCGGGTGGCAATCCATTCCAACATCTTTCCCTCTGCCGGCAGACGCGGCGTCCGGGACGGACACTTCGGATGTGCGGCACGCAACACGCAGGGATCCGTTCTCCGGTTCCCAAAATCCGTTCCGGGTGGTACAAACCGGATTCACCATCCATTCCCCGAGGCGTCGATATGCTCAATCCCTTGCCCTTGGTCCGAGCAGTCCTGCTCACTGGCTGCGCCCTGTTTTCCATGATGGCGCTGGCCGCAGATACCCGACTCCAGTGGTTTGGTCAGTCGGCATTCAAGGGCGCCACCCCTAAGGCGATTGCCGGAAAATGACGTACCAGATTGCGCCGGATTTTCGTTCGTCATCAAGGCGCGACAACAGGCGCATCGTCGAACGATGGAACGCTTGTCGCAACACAGAGGACGGACGAAAGGACAAACAGGCTGGGATGTCATTTGACAGAAATCGCCTAAAGGCAAGGTCGTTGTGATCGACCCGTTCATTACCGGCAACCCGAAAACCCCGAAAGACCACAAGGACCTGAAAAAACTCGGCAAGGTCGACCTGATCCTCGTCACGCACGGTCATCCCGACCACATCGGGGACACGGTGGAACTGGCAAGGCAATCAGGCGCCCCCGTGGCGATGAACGCCGGCCTGGCCCAGACGTTCGTGGCGCTCGGCTGGCTACCCGCCGAACAGGTCATCGGTTTCAACAAGGGCGGCTCGATCCGCCCCCTTGGCGAGGACGTTACGGTGACCATGGTACGCGCCGAACACAGCTCCGAGGTGCGTCACGTTGACCCGGACACCGGCAAGACGACCATCTATCCGGGCGGGGAACCAGCCGGTTACATCCTGGAAATCGCGGGTGGCCCGACGATCTACCACGCCGGCGACACCGGGGTGTTCGCCGACATGGAATTCATCCACGGCTATTACGATCCGAAAGTCGCCCTGCTACCGATCGGCGGGCACTACACCATGGACCCCGAACACGCGGCCTGGGCCGTCAGCCACCTGCTGAAAACACCCATCGTGATCCCGATGCACTACGGCACCTTCCCGCCCCTGAAAGGCACACCCGAGCAGTTCAAGAAACACCTGGGTGACGCGCCGGGCAAGGTCGTGGTGATGGAGCCGGGGCAGGAGATCGTCCTTTGACGGAGATTTCCTCTCACGCCCGGACCCTCCTGGTTCCACAGTCATCTTCAACACACCAGAACCGGCTTCTGACCCCGGTATTCTCTGCTATCTTTGAAGTAAGGCGATTGCCGGAAAATGATGTACTGGATCACGCCGGATTTTCGTTCGTCTTCAAGGCGAAAAGACAAGTGAGGTGGTACCTTATTTGACAGAAATCGCCTAAGGGCACGGCTGCCTCGACACCGTGCGTGAACGCAGTTCTGAAGCGCATTGCGATCGAGCCACCTTGCCGGACGGCAACGGGAGGTACGTCATGGCGCCACGAAAAACACTCAGCATGCGGGTGGACGAGATTGCCGATCGCCTCGAAGAACTCGAGGAGCGGCTTCCCGGCTACGACAGCTCACCGGCGCGCGCCGGCGGTCCGGCCCTGAACCCTCACTACTGCGATGTCCCCGCGGTCCCTGAACGGGTCTTCGGCCCCGATGTATCCAATGACCGGGCGCGTCTCATACGCACCATCTCCAGGAAGTGGGTCAACGGTACGGTCCTGCACTACTACTTCTTCACCGACAACAGCTTCGGCGCTCCGGAGGCCCAGAAACAGGTCGTGCGGCAGGGTTTTCAGGTCTGGCGGGATCTGGGCATCGGCGTCAGCTTCGAGGAAGTCGACTCACCTGATGACGCCGAGATCCGTATCGGTTTTCTGGATGATGACGGCGCCTGGTCCTACGTGGGGCGCGACGTACTCAATCAGGGACAGGGCGAGCGTACCATGAACTTCGGCTGGGACCTCACGCGACCGGGCGAGGTCGATACCGCGGTCCACGAGATCGGCCATACCCTGGGCTTCCCCCACGAACACCAGAACCCCAACGCGGGAATCGTCTGGAACGAAGACGCCGTCATTGAGGCCCTGGCGGGACCGCCCAACTTCTGGAGCGAGGAACGGACACGCTGGAACATCCTGCGCAAGATCCCGCAGGACAGCGTGGAAGGGAGCCGCTGGGACCCGGATTCCATCATGCACTACCCCTTCGAGGCCGGTATGATCCAGGAGCCGGCCGAGTACCGGAACGGGCTGAACCCGGCCCCCGGCCTGTCCGGGAAGGACATCGCCCAGGTGCAGATCTTCTATCCGCCGTTGAGGGCGGTGCTTCCCCAGATACGGCCCCTGGAACCGCAGCGTCTGTCCCTCGAACCGGCGGAGCAGGCCAACTTCGGCATCGTCCCGGAATCCTCCCGGCAATACAGTTTCCGTACCTTCGGGAGTTCGGATACCGTGATGGTGCTGTTCGAGGACGACGGCGGAGAACTGCGCTACATTTCAGGCGACGACGACGGCGGCACCGACGAGAACGCCAGCCTTCGGGTGAGATTGCTGAAGGATCGCAGCTACGTGGTGAGGATTCGCCTGTATTACCGCTATGCGAGCGGCGACACGATGCTGATGATGTGGTAGACACCGGGACGTCGTGAGGTCGAACGAATCATGAACCTCTTTCTCGTGCAACATGGTCAGGCGAAGCGCGAAGCGGAAGACCCGGAACGGGGCCTGACCGATGCCGGGGCAGCCGCCGCCGAAAAGATGGGGAAGTGGCTACGCGCAGCCGGTGTCGAGGTCGCCGGGATCCGCCACAGCGGGAAACGGCGCGCCGAACAGACGGCGTCACTATTCGCCGGGCAGCTTTCGCCACCGGGCGGCGTCGCGGCGGCCCCGGGCCTCAACCCCAAGGACGACGTCGGCCTGGCGGCCGAAGCACTCAGGGAAACCCGGGACAGTTTGATGATCGTAGGCCATCTACCGTTCCTGACCCGCCTGGCGGGACTCCTGGTCGCCGGAGATCCCGACTGTGAAGTGGTCCGGTTTCAGAACGCGGGCGTGGTGTCGCTTGCGGAGCACGAGGGTCGCTGGAGCATCGAGTGGGTGGTTGTGCCGGATCTTGTGCGGGAGGTCTGAATTCAAGGCAGGCTGTAGCGCTCGTCGAAGTGGATGAAACGCGGCGTCTACGGTTCCTCCCCCTTCTCCAGCGACACATCGTAGAGGATGTCATCGAAGGGATGGCGGTAGAGCGGCATGTTGAGGCGCTTCTCGTCCAGGATGTGGCCGATAAAACCGATCGACCGCCCCAGCACGAAAAAGGCATTGAGTGTGCCGGACTCGATGAACTGGTCGATTTCGCTCTCCGGGTAACCCAGCCCGCGCCACATGTCCACCATCAGCATGCCCACGGCACCGTCGACATTGAGGATGAGGTTGTCCTTTTTCCGCGTGGTGAGCTGTTCGACCTCCAGGGCATAGTCCAGCAACCGGGTCTCGGGAAAGCTGGCGCGGGCGTATCGCGTAATGCCCTCGACGCGCAGGTCGGGGTTACGCAGTGACTTGATGCGGTGGCCGATTCCCGGAATGAAACGCCCCTGTTCGGCCATGTGGTCGACAAATGCGGCGGCGGACAGCCCCTCGGACTGTCCATACCGGAACCATTGCGCGGCGCCGTCGATGGCGCCCCCGAAACGCGGCCCGATGGTCAGTAACCCGGTCGCCAGGGCGCTGATCAGGTCCTTGCCGGCGCGGGCGGTGACGCGGGAATTGTGCGCGCCGCTGACCGCCGGCCCGTGGTCGGCGACACCTCCTACGAATACAATCCGGCCAACAACAACCTGCTCGCAAAGGTCGAGCACGGCATTCGCACCGAGTACGGCGACTACGACGCCAAGGGCCAGTACGGCTCGGTGATCGAGGTGGCCTTGCCGAAGAACCGGCTGTCGTACGTGTAGTCCGTGCGCCGCGCCTCGGGCGTGCCCACCGCCTCGATCTCGTCGGCCGGTGGGAGCGTGTAATGCGCACGGTGCAGGCCCCTGCGCTTCACCCGGCGACGGTAGGACGAGTGATTCGCAGTCAAATG
>JAYENI010000255.1:0-3929 GCA_034722015.1 Pseudomonadota bacterium | reverse complement strand
GAAGCGACTATTTATCATAATACACCATTGATGCAATTTTCGACGATGTTGCATTTTCTCTTACTCTTTAATGTTCTATTTCGACAAAAGACGGTGGAAGTGGTGGTGGGGGGGGGACCCCTTCATTGCTTTGGGCTTGCACCTCAACTGGAAAACTAAACGGCGTGTCAAAAGTCTTCTTGCCTAGTGTCGTAACTAACACTCCAGAAACGATGTAAGTCCCTTCTTCCGCTAACGGTGGATCAAATCGCCCCGAGCCACTGACGACGATGCGTCCATCGGCAACACCCACACCGATTAATTGATACAGGCGCACAAGGTCGTCCGCATTCACTGCTTCGACGAAGGTGCCTCCAGTTTCTCGGGCGATATCTTGCAGTGGGGGGAAACCGGCGCCTTTTCCAAGGCCAACAGTAAATACTGGGACAGACTGTTGCTGTGCTTGCTGTATGACATCCAAGGGTGTGCTTCTGCTCCGATTATCTTCTCCGTCAGTTAGTGCAACGACAGCCGGATTCGTTGGCGAAGCTTCCTTGGCAAGCTGATCTAAGGTATCGAGTATGGAATCATAAAGCGGTGTCCCGCCAGATGCGGTCACTTTATCAATTGCTGAATTCAACAGTGCTTTATCGGATGTGAAATCCTGCAGCAGCCGACTGCTTCTGAAGCCTTGAGTCACTGAAGCCCCGAAGTCCATCACGGCTGCACGATCGGTAGCCTTCAGGTGACTAACAAGCTGCTTCCCTGCCTCTACTCGGGAGCGTTTAGGATCATTATCAAGCATGCTGCCGCTGGAATCAAAGTCTACTACGACCGTCACCTGTTCCCCTGCTTCTTTTTGTATTATGTCTATATTGCTGACGGATGCCTTTCCATTTGTCACGATGTCTTCAGGTATTGATTTTAAACTCACATTAATATCTCGAAAGGCAAAATTCTCCTTTGTAACGCCACTCGTGATAATACCCCCCTGGCCATCTCGTAAAATTACCGAAAGGTCGAACCTGCCACCATCGGTTGAAAACGTGTCAGGCACGACACCTATGATGTCCACTTCATCGTTTGGTCCCTCCTCGGAGGCATGTATTTCGACTTCGGCGAGGCTATTCCAAGCGTTCTCAGTATTTTCATGGCCAACAATGCGGACATAGCGCGCTACAACATCTTTAAAGTCGTAGTTTTGCAGCGTTACACTGGCGCCACTACTGGCTCCACTAAACACTTGGTACCATTGAGCTCCATCGGTTGAAACCTCAATATCGAACCGCGCTACTCGTACATCTCCTTTATACCAAGCGATAAGGACTTGGCTGATGGTTTTAATGACGCCTAGGTCATACCATATCCATTGTCCATCACCTTCGGCAGACCAACGCGTACTGAGATTTTGATCAAGGGTGTTTGCAGGCTCGTGGGCATTGTAATAATCACTGGCGGTGACTGTTTCGACGTCGAGACGATTATCATTGTGACTAGTTCCATGAATTTCTACTTCTGTAATGCTGTTCCATTTGTTCTTAGTATTTCCAAACCCGACTACGCGAACATATCTGGCTTCTACCTCTTTAAAGTTATATGGTTGGAAGCCTAGCGAGACGCCCCTGCTTTGCCCGTTAAAAACATTTATCCAAGAACTTGCATCCATGGAAACCTGTATTGCAAAACTGGCTCTACGCTCATCACCTTTATACCAGGCGACAAATACCTGACTGACTTTCTTCGGTGAATCAAGGTCGTACTGAATCCACTGACCATCACCCTTTGCAGACCAACGGGTGCCGAGACTGCCATCGAGTGTATTTGACGGTTCATTAGGCGTTTGAAATTCACTTGCTGCAGCAGATTGGATGGGGTATTTAGTCTGCGCAGAAGCGAAATTCACAATGTTAATGAGGCATAGTGCCAAAGAAAGTATTCCATATCGAAATAGAACTTTCGCCGTTACTTTGCTCACATTACGCCTCCTTGGTTTATCTCATCGGAACTTGGCTGATCAATTAGTGAGGCGGCCTTTGATAGGGTCGTACTAAGAGATCGTATGCTCCCACCTGTACCACCGCCCTCACTCTCGCTTTCTTGCCCTAGTGTGATTCCATTTCCGCGGTCAGTTACCTTAAGAGCGACTCACCCCGCTGCGCGGAAACCAATCAAATCAATAACTTAGGTGTATGTTATTCAAGAGAGAGATACCTTCCGCCTAGGCAGTTTTCAGCGCCCTGCGTGTCATTCTAATAAGACCACGTATTTTGTGCCCACCTAATATTCACCCCTGAACACTCACCTACCACTTCAGACAACACCGGTTCCCTGTTGAATGGAGGCTGTCCGTGCCGATTATTTTCCCCGGACACTCAAATATTATCTGACATGGAAATCAGTATGTCGTCCTGGACATTGAAGTTCTGCTTATCCGAAGTATTTCTTATCTGAACGAAAATTGACTTCTTGTCGGATCCTGCCGGATCCAGAAAAATCGTGTCGCTCATCCGAGTTTGAACATTGAGATCCTTTTTCGCAACGGACGTGTGAATCGCCGCGCAGCCGCCTAGAAACACGATCCCAGCAAGCGCCGTCAGCAGACCAAATGACCGCCAGCTATTGCCTTTGACCTTAGGATAAATTGAAGTTCTATTTTCGTAATACATAGTCACCTCCCATTCCCTCGTTTCTGCTCCAGTGGAAAAAATACGTAACCGGCCACACGTGCGTGCTCGTTAAGACTTCTACAGAAAAAATACTTTCCACACGCATCAAGTCCGAGAAAACATAAAGGCCAAAAGGCCAAATACACCCGGCGTTACAAACTCGATACCAATGCCTAGTTAAAACGACGCCCCTTGATACAGCTCGGCCCAGGTGACCTCCCTGCTTGTCGTAGAACTGCCGTTATTCACAGTTATGATTACCGTCTCCGTGTCGCCGGTATCCGCATTCAATTCCACACTCGATCCATCCGGGGCACTGATCCGCAAAGTGCCTGTTTCCGGATTTCCATAAATGCTGCCTTGCAAGGGAACGGGCGTTTGTATACTGAATGTCCCCGGGTATGCGGAACTGGTGACAGTAAAGTTGTATTCGGCCGTATAGGTCTCCGTAGACAGATCGAAAACGAAGCTCTGGTCCAGATTCACCAACGTTGTTGTAATACCGTTTGAAACGATGGTGATTCCATCACTCGATATACTTGACTCAAAAACGTTACCGTTCTGCGCGAACACCATCTCCCAGCCCCCATCCATCGATGTGCTGTAGACAGTCCCGGCGTCAGTGTCTTCGAATATGGAAGTCAGGTTGCTGTATTGAATCTTTACGGAGAAATTCAGTGATGAAGACCCGTCCGGTACCGAAATGTACGTCATGTCCATTCGACCGTTCAGGGTAAACCTGAAATCTTGAAAAATGGTAATGCAGTTGTCGTAGGCCACAGACATCGTGTCACCAGCGTTCAACTGAAACCCGTCATTCATTTCAACCGTCGTTTTCCCGCCGCCATTGCAAGCGACGGTTTGGGTCAGCCGAGCAAGGTCCGGGCTGATGGCGCTTTCAGTGAGGTAGTCCAATTGAACCCGGGCCACCTGCCCCGTGATCGAAGCGGCGGACGGGGTCGGCTGCACGGGAATCATCCCGGTAACAGAGCTGCCGGCATTCAACAGCCCTGAAGAGATGGTGAAAAAGAGGGCTGCTATATTCTCGGCATTGTCCTCGTTGATTGTCGCTTTTGGCGCGGAAGTGCCACCGGAACCGTTACTGTCGGCGTCGCCGCCGCTATCACCGTCACCCCCTCCGCAGGCGGCCAGAATTATGACTACAAGTACGAGATGGACGAAAAACAGAAGTGACCTCATGGGTGCTCCTCCCACAAAACAGAGCGATTGCGACTTCCGGGTTACCTGTCGCATGACGGTTCAACGCAAGCGGTTGAATCAGCG
>JAYENI010000254.1:0-5345 GCA_034722015.1 Pseudomonadota bacterium | reverse complement strand
TGCGCAACAAGGCCATCATGACCAGGCACAACAGGATTGAATGCAGACCATAGAACCCGGCTTTCAGCGGCGCATAAAAACGCTCGGCGCTGCGCAACAACCCCTCGCCGATAACGGCCGGCAAGGCAAGCAAGACACCGGCATTCGCCACGCCTTCGACCGGCTCGAAGTGCGGGGCCGCTTCCGCCAGCTCACCCTGACAGGCGAGGAGGCGTTCCTCGATGCGTTTGACCGCGGTACCTGCCCCTCGGGCCTGCGCAGCATCACGCTCAGCGCGCTCCCCCGGCGAGAGCGCAGCGCGGCTTTGGCGAGGCCGCTGGCTGCGGCGCAGGCGACCGGTCTTGATCGCATGACGGATCGCCGTCTCACTCACACCCACCTCACGCGCAGCCGCCGATTGCGAGCGCCCTTGATCCAAACACGCCTGGGCCATCGGCAGGACCTCATCGGTAAGTTTATGCGCACGACGCGGTGCACCATGGCCTCGGCCATCCCGTATGGCTTCCAGACCCCCTTGCCGATAGAGCTTCTGATTGCGAAATAGCGTCGAGCGGTGAATACCCAACACAGCTGCCAGATCATCACCCTTTGCCAAACCCTGCGTCAGTAATACTGCGCCGATATAACGCTTGGCCGTCGTGTCATTGCGCGAGCAACTCATCAGTGGGCCGGAGGCATTCATAAAGACGAGTTCCTCGGGCGTTTCGATGACCGCCAACCGAGGACCTAAAGTGATGGCCTCTTCGGGCAGGAGAGGGAGTTCAATCGTGCCAGGCATATGCCAATTGTCTCGTATTTATATATCGATATCAGTCCAGATTATAGCGATTTCTCAATCGGTTACAAGGCGCATGTCAGGAGTTCTGCAGTGTGACCTTCTGCAACGGTTTGAGCGCGCGGTTCGCCTCCTGTCCTAAAGCGGTGGTGACGGACAGGCTGAGTGCCAGCAGCACCAGCCACACGAGGGGAAGACTCCGGTGCGTTGTCGGAAGTTGACGGGGCGACATGGGCTATCGATCGTGCGGTCGGGCCTTCCAGGAGGAACGTACCTCGATTCTAGTCGAACCGTTCCCCCACACGGGGTGATCCAAATCAGGAAGACCGCAACGAAGCGAACGCGTGGTGGACTGCGCGCTGCTTGTCCACCCTACCAGATCACAAATTTGACACGGATGTCGTCTCGATACGCCCGCCCGGGGTGAAACACCAGGCACGCGGAGAATTGTCCAGTGGGGGGCACACTATCGAACCTGCCTGACGTAGGGTGGACAAGTGCAACGCAGTCCACCGGTGCAGCCTCCCGGAACGGAATGGGTGGACTGCGCTCGGCCTGTCCAACCTACGGAACCTTGTTCATTGCTTTTTTCAAATGGCGAACAGGTCCATGAATGTCGCTACCGGGAGTCGATCGAGCCGTTCGGGGTCGCCACAGATGGCCAGGATTTCCGACGTCCGGGTCCTTTCATACCGTCTTCCGACACGGGTCGCGAACTTCTCCCGGAGCAAGGGGAGCGCCTCGCTTCTTCGGCGGGGATGACCCAGCGGGTATTCCACCTCGACCCTGCGGGTCCGTGACCCGTCCCGGAAAAACACCTGTAGCGCATTGGCAATGGAGCGCTTCTGCGGATCGAGATACTCGCGCGAGTAGCGCGGTTCCTCGACGCAGCGCATCTTCGCCCGCAACCTGTCGATACGCGGGTCCGTCGCCACCGTGTCCTCGTAGTGCGCCGCCGTGAGTTCACCGAAGATCAGCCCCGCGGCCACCATGTACTGCAGGCAGTGATCCCGGTCCGCCGGGTTGCGCAGCGGGCCCTGCTTGTCGATGATCCGCAGCGCGCTCTGCTGGGTAGTGATCTCCACACGTTCGATGTCATCCAGCCGACCCGCTACTTCCGCGTGGAGGTCGAGCGCGCAATCCACGGCGGTCTGCGCGTGGAATTCGGCCGGAAAGGCGACCTTGAACAGCACGTTCTCGATCACCCAGGAACCGAGCGTACGCCCCAGGACGAGTGGCCGCCCGCCGAACGAGACGTCCTGAAAGCCCCAACCCGGCGTGGTCAGGGCGCCAGGGTAACCGGGTTCTCCCCGGCGCGTCAGCATGGCAAGACGAACACCCCGGCTCGTGGCATCACCCGCCGCCCAGGATTTTCTCGGGCCGGTATCGGGGGCGTGACGGTAGACACGCAGGGGCTGCCCATCGACCCAGGCCTGTGAGAGCGCCGCGGCGACCTCCCGCCGCCTCCCCCCCATCATGGCCGTCACGACCGCGGCGGTCGCCACCTTGACCAGCACGACGTGATCCAGTCCGACCTGGTTGAAACTGTTTTCCAGCGCGATCACACCCTGGATCTCGTAGGCCTTGATCATCGCCGTCAACACCTCATCGACGCAGAGACCTTGTTCCCCAAGGCGCGCGGCGCGGCGCGACAGGAAGTCCGCAACCGAAAGGATCCCGCCGAGATTGTCGGAAGGATGACCCCACTCTGCCGCCAGCCAGGTGTCGTTGTAGTCCAGCCAGCGAATGAGGGCGCCGATATTGAACGCGGCCGCCACCGGGTCGAGTCGGTAAGCCGTCCCGGGGACCGGCACGCCGTCGGGAACGATCGTCCCGGGCACGTCGGGGCCCAGGAGGCGAACACAGGCGGGGTAGTCGCGCGCCTCCAGGGCACAACCCAGGGCGTCGAAGAGACACAGGCGTGCGGCGTCGCGCGCCGCCTCGCCCTTCGGTGTGAAATCGCAGACATAGTCCGCGATGACGCTCAGGAGATCATCCGGCGCACTGACGACCTTGCCCTGGATGGTCATCTCTGGTCGAGCGGCAGGAACGGGCGTGGTCCGGGCCCGATGTAGTTTGCACCCGGGCGGATAATGCGCCCGTCGTCACGCTGCTCCATGATGTGGGCGCACCAGCCCGCCATCCGGGCCATCGCGAACAGCGGCGTGAACAGGGAGCGCGGGATCCCCAGCAGGAAATAGGCGGGCGCCGAGTACCAGTCCAGGTTGGGGAACAGGGATCGGCGTTCCTTCATCACCGTCTCGATGGCCCCGGCGATCCGGAAGGGCATTGAGTTCCCCTTGCGCTCGGCGAGTTCGCGGGCGATCTCCTTGATGATCCGGTTGCGCGGATCCTCTACGATGTATACCGGGTGACCAAAGCCCATGACGATCTCCCTTCGCGAGAGGCGTTCGGCGATGTCACGGGCCGCCTGTTCCGGGTCTCCGTATCGCTGCAGTACCGTCAATGCGGCCTCGTTGGCGCCGCCGTGCCGGGGGCCGCGCAGCGCACCGATTGCCCCGGTGACCGCGGAAAACATGTCCGATCCCGTCCCCGCGATGACGCGCGCCGTGAACGTCGAGGCGTTGAACTCGTGCTCGGCATAGAGAATCAGCGAACGATCCAGGGCGCGGCGATCGAGCGCATCAACCGGCGCATCGTGTAGCCGGCGCAGGAACCTGCCGGCGATCGACGCCGCTTCCGGGCCGGTCTCGACGCGCCGTCCTGTTACGGCGGTTTGATGCCAGTAGAGCAGCATCGGACCCGAGCAGGCAATCAGACGGTCCGCGATCGCCAGCGCCCCTTTGGCGTTCCGGTCTTCGGACTCGGGCTCGAACTGCCCGAGGGCCGATATGCCGGTACGCAGGACGTCCATCGGATGTGACGTTGCGGGAAGGTGTTCGAGGATCTTGCACAAGGTCCCGGGCAATGCGGTCAGGCCGGCCAGTCTCTCCCGGTACGCCGCAAGCGTCGCGTTGTCGGGCAGTTCGCCACGAAGCAGCAGCCAGGCCACCTCCTCGAACGTCGCCTCCCGCGCCAGATCGAGGATGTCGTAGCCGCGGTAACGCAGGTTGTCGCCGGATTGCCCGACGCTGCAGATCGCGGTATTTCCGGCGGGCGCTCCGGACAGCGCCACCGAGCGTTTACTCGGCCGTGTCGCACTTCCCGCAGCGTGATCCACCACTACGACTCCTCCGAATCCAGCCCTTCGTCGATCAGGCGCTCGTAATGTTGGTAATCGAGCACCTCGTACAGCGCCTCGCGCGTCTGCATGGTGCCGATCGCGTTCTTCTGACTGCCGTCATCGCGGATCGTCCGATAGACACGTTCGGCCGCGAGACCCATCGCCCGGAATGCCGAGAGCGGATACAGTGCGATCGCCACGCCCGCCTCCGTGAGCGCTTCGTGCGGCCACAGCGGTGTCTTTCCGAATTCGGTCAGGTTCGCCAGCACCGGCACGCCGGTCTCCTCAACGAAACGCCGGTACTGCGAAAGCTCGGTCACCGCCTCGGGAAATACCATGTCCGCGCCGGCCGCCACGTAGTCGCGCGCCCTTGAGATTGCGCTATCGGTCCCCTCGACGGCCAGGGCGTCGGTGCGCGCCATGATAACGAAATCGGGGTCGGTCCTCGCACGCACCGCGGCGGCGATACGCTCGCTCATTTCAGCCCTGTCCACAAGGCTCTTACCCTGGCGATGCCCGCATCGCTTCGCCGCGGCCTGGTCCTCGATATGGACCGCGGCGGCACCCGCGCGCTGCATGGAGCGCACGGTTCGATCAACGCCGAGGACGTTGCCGAACCCGGTATCGATGTCGACCAGCACGGGCAGATCGGTGACCGCCGTGATGCGACGCAGATCGGTCAGGATATCGTCGACGGTAATCACACCGAGGTCGGGCAGACCGCAGGACGCGGCGGACACCCCCCCGCCGGAGAGGTAAAGCGCCCGGAATCCACCACGCTCTGCGAGTCGGGCGGCATAACCGTTGATGGCCCCGACGACCTGCAAGGGACGCTCTTGCTCTATCGCGGCCCGGAACCTGGCCCCGGGTGAATCACTCAATTGCATTCATCACTCCATAACGCAGTACACCCGCGCCCCCACTTGCCATCTCCAACATTAGACTGCACCAGATTGAAGCGGTACCGCACCAGAACAGGGCCGGATCCGGCCCTGATTGTCTATCCGGGGACACAAAGTAGTCGGCACGTTTTTTGCCTATATAGCTCCAATCCAGACCAATACCTTTCGTGTCGTCCCATGCGCAAGACGCTTTACTGCCTGATGTCCGATTCGAGCCGATGTCCGCAACTGATGGATCAATTGCTCGAGGCCGGGCTGTCCAGACGCCATGTCCGTCTGGTCGAACAGAGCCGACTCTCCTTTCCCGGGATCCGCAGGGCGACGCTGCTCCAGACCAGCGACCTCGGACACGGAACCCTCATGGGAGCGGGTGTGGGGGGACTCGCAGGCGCACTCGGTGGCTATTTCGCGGCCAACCACGCGCCGGTGGCCGCGTTGATCCATACGAACCGAGCCTGGCTCTACATGGCCCTGGCCGGCGCCG
>JAYENI010000253.1:0-22171 GCA_034722015.1 Pseudomonadota bacterium | reverse complement strand
TCCTGATCTGGATCCCGGTCGTCCTGATCGTGTTGATCGCCGGGTTCAATATCTTCCTCCTGACCTTCGACCTCAACGCGCATCGGGGCCGGCTGGAGTCCCTGCTCAGCGAGACCCTGGGCAGGCAGATCGAACTCAGGGGGGAAATCGGATTCGAACCGTCCCTGGTCCCCACGGTGTCGCTGCGGGACGTCGTTATCGGCAATCCCCAATGGGCCTCCCGCCCGGCGTTTGCAACAGCCGGACGGGTCAGCTTTCAGCTGGCGCTCATGCCGCTGCTCGAAAATCGAATCGAGATTGCCCGGTTTGCCATTGATCAGGCGGACATCCTGTTCGAACGGGGACCGAACGACTCGAACAACTGGAAGTTCGGGCGCAAGACCGCAACCCGTAAGGAGATCTATACCTTCACCGGCCTTGGAGACCTCAAACTCGAAGCCGTTACCCTGGGTTATCGACCCGCCCAAGGTGGCGGCTGGCAGGCCCGGATCGATTCAACGAGTGCGACATGGCCGCCGGACACCCGGCTGAATCTGCACGCAGAAGGCAGCGTCAATGGCCGGCAGTTTTCGTTGACGACGACCGCGGGCTCCGTCGCGGACCTGTTCGCGGGAGAATCCGGAGAATTCCCACTGGATGCCTCCGTTATTGTCAACGACGTCCTTTTCTCAGCGAAAGGGAACCTGGCGGTGCCCCTGGGTGGTGACTTCAACGCCGCGGTCTCGCTCTCGGGTGAAGATCTGAGTGGTCTGGGTCGGTTGTTCGACCGGAAACTGCCGTCACGTGGCCCGTTCCACGTTTCAGCGCTGGCAGACCATTCCGGGGGCCGCTTCCGTATCTCGGAGCTGCAGGCGGACATTCCCGGCTGGGGTGACATCCTGCCCCTGAAGGTCGAAGCGGGACAGGCGGAATTCGGCGCCGATGCGCCAACCCGTATCACCATTGGCGGCGTTTATAACGAAGAAAAATATTCCCTAAAGCTAAACGGGGCAGCGCTCAGGACGCTGAGGGAGGATACCGGTGAGTGGCCGGTCGCTGTCGACGCGTCTTTCGCGCGCTCCGGGTTCAAGGCACGGGGCTTGTTGACGCTCCCGATGCGCGAGGCCCGGGGCCGTTTCGACATGGATCTCCAGATTCACGATGGCGCCGGCCTTCCCGACACCTTCACCCGGCGGTTCTCCGGGTACCTGCCGGCCACGCTCAAGGGTACGCTCAACGCTGCCCGTGACGCGGTCACGCTGAGCGGGGCCGATCTGAAAGCGGGCAAAACCACCCTGTCCGGCAAGCTTGCATGGGGGCGGAACCAGGGCACGCCCCGACTCGATATGGACCTTGAGGCGGGAACGATCGACCTCCAGCCCTATCTCGCCTCCCCGGGGGAGCGAAAACCCGGAAAACCTGGCGCAACCGGAATCGATGCCCCGCTGAATACTGGCTGGCTGCGAAACTGGAACTCGAGCTTCTCGCTTGAGGCCGCCAGCCTGGAGGGGCTGACAGTGCCACTGAAGGATCTGGTCCTGCACGGTGAACTGCGCGAGAGCCATCTCACCGTCACGGCGCTTCTGGGGACCGCTCCGGGGGGACGGATTGCTCTGGAGGGGAAGCTGGACGCCAGCGGGAAGGCACCCTCGGTCTCGGCCACCGCCAGGTCCCGGGAATTCGATCTCGGCGCGTTGCTCGGCTCCATCGACCACGGGGAGTATGTTGCGGGCAGGTTTGGGAAACCCGAAATTACCCTGAAGGGAAGTGGTTCGACCGTCCGGGAGCTTCTCACCCGTTCCCGCATCGAAGCCAGGACCGCGACATCGACGCTGTCAATCGGGAAACGTGCGAGCCCTCGCGCCATCGAACTGAAGGCCCACCGTTTCCGCGCGATTTCGAACCCCGCCAAACCCGTCGCCGTTTCGCTGGAAGGATCGCTGAACGGGAGCAATGTCAGCACGAAGGGAACCGTCGGAACGATGTCATCCTGGCTCCAGCCCGGCCTGCCCAGGAAGCTGGCGCTCGTGACCCGGGCAAGGGGATCGCAACTCGATCTGAAGGGTGACCTGGTGCTGCCGTGGACCGGGCGCATCGACCTTCGTTACGAACTCACCGGGCGCCAACTTTCCAGACTTGGTGCGCTGGCTGGCCGCCCCCTGCCTGACCTGCGGAATTTCTCGTTCAGGGGGGCGCTCTTTCTGGATGACGACACACTCGACCTGACGGACCTGGCGGCCGCGGCCGACGACCTCGAGGCACAGGCGAACCTCAGGGTGACCGGTCTGCGATCACGGCCCGCCGTCTCGGGGTCGATCGTCGTCTCCAATCTCAACCTGACTTCCCTCCCCGGCCGCGCAACAAACTCCACGCCCCCTGCTCGCGAGGAAACGAGATACATACCTGAGATCGAACTGCCTGTTGAGGCACTGCGCGCGATCGACCTGAAACTCGACCTTGAACTGACCAACCTGAAGTGGCGGGACGACTCGATCGGATTCTTTCGTTTGAAGACCACGCTAAAGGATGGCGATCTGCTCGTGGATCCCGTTCGCGGCGACCTGACCGGTGGCGGCAACCTGCTGGGGCGACTGGAGTACCGCGCCAGTCTGCGGACCCCCACCGCGGGCATCGACATCAACACCAACGACTTCAACTACGGCAGGTGGCTCAACGACGGAGACATGTCTTCGGCGGCCCGTGGGCTGGCCGACTTTCACCTGGACCTGAAGGGCCGCGGCCGAACCACGAAGGAACTGCTAGCAACCGCTTACGGGGTGGAAACCGTCGTCGCGGGTCCGGTCAAGTTTCTGCAAACAGACCGCCTCCGTCTCACCGTGAACATTGAAAATCTGGTCAATGCCATGTTCCCCCGATTTCTGAAGGAACTGGAAGGCAAGCGGCGTGAAGCGGGAATAATCTGCTTCGCGTCACGCTGGAATGTAAGTAACGGCATCGGCAGGAGTGACGACATCATCCTGGACGGTCTGCATACCGTCGTCGCCGCCAGTGGCGCGATGAATCTCGCCACGGAAAAAATCGACATGCTTGTCTACCCTCACGACAAGGGGGTCGGACTGATCGACGTCGCCATACCGGTCAGGGTCACGGGTACGATCGCCAAACCACACATCGAGGTTGCGGAGATCCCCAGGGTCAGCGTACTGGGTTTCCTGAATCTGTCCCTGGCCAATCCGACGCATCTGGTGGAGACCCTGGAAAGTCTGCCTTCCGTATTCACCAGCGTCGGCCATTCCCCGGACAAAGTCGATACGAATCGTTGCACCGAGGCCCTCGAGACGAGTGACGACAAGGCCGCCAGGGGGAAAGACCCGCGCGCGCGGGGCGGCGTCGGCAGCCGGCTACGAGGCCTGTTTCAGCGTATCGAAGGAAACCCGACCGATCCACAACCTGAAGACATAGATCCTTAAAGGAGAGATCAGCGACATGATTCACTTACCTGCCCGGAGACTCGCCCTGATGTTTGTGCTCGCGCTCGTCGCGGCCGCCCAGGCGCAAGCGACCCAGTTGAGACTCGTAACGAGCGTCTGGCCACCCTACGTCGCAGAAAACCTCCCCAACGGCGGCCTGGCCATGGACATCGTGGAAACGGCGTTCAAACGTGCCGGGTACACGACCGACGTCAAGGTGCAGAACTGGACACGTAATCTGCAGGGTGTGGAAATCGGGGTCTACGATGTAGTCTGCACGATCTGGTACACGAACGAGCGCGCCCGGAAACTGGCGTACAGTGAGCCCTACCTGCCGACCGAGATCGTATTCATCAAGCGACGCGGGGGCAACTGGGCCTTCCGGTCCATGGCAAGCCTCGACGGCCTGACGATCGGCACCGTCTACGATTACGCCTACGGACAGGCTTTCGACAAAGCCACCAACTTTCGCAAGATCCCGCAGAAACACCTGCTTCAGAACCTGCTCAAGCTGGTGAACGGGCAAATCGACATGACGCTGGACGACCGACGCGTTCTGGAGCATGATATCGATGAATATCTGTCCAAGAGCGCCGACAAGCTCGAATTTGTATCCCCACCACTCGAAAAACGCGAATTACACATCGCAGTAAGCAGGCAAACCCCGGACCATGAAAAAATCGTCTCCGACTTCAATAGTGCGCTCGCAAGCATGCAACGTGACGGCACCTACGAGGCCATCCTGGCACGACACGGTGACGACGGTTAATGGTGCTCGGCAGATCGCGGTGGAATCCATTCGCAAACGGGCGCTGAGACGAAGCCTGCTACAGGTTTCCGGTCAGTTTGCGATGGAAGAGGAAGATGACGAAATCAGGGTGATCGCAATCAACATGAAATAGGGCAATCGCCCAAGGTTGCGTCAGGGCATACCGTCGGACTCACCCATCGGCGGATAATAAATCAGCACAACCGCAAGGGAGGAGACAATCATGAGACATTGGTTCAGAACCGGACTCACCGGCGTCTCGCTTTTCGTTCTCGCTACGACATGTCTGCCTGTTTCCGCCAGCCTCGATGATTCCGTCAAGGCACGCGGGCTCGTTGACAGCGCCAGGGTCACGCTCGACAACATGCTCTCGGATTCCAGAAACACCTGGTTCCAGGACAAGCTGAAAGATGCCAAGGCCATTCTGATCGTCCCGCAAATGCTGAAGGGCGGGTTTATCTTCGGCGGTGCCGGTGGAAGCGGTGTCATGCTGAAACGGGACGACGCGACCGGCCAGTGGAGCTACCCGGCGTTCTATACCATGGGATCGGTCACCTTCGGTCTGCAGATCGGCGCGCAAGCGGCCGGCGTCGTGCTGCTGGTGATGACCGACAGGGCGGTGGACGCCTTTATGAGCAACAAGGTGCAACTGGGCGGGGACCTGAGTATCGCCGCGGGACCGATCGGCGGGGGCGCCCAGGCCGCGACGATCGATGTCTACGCGTTCTCGAGAAGCAAGGGTGCGTTCGTCGGCGCCACGCTCGAGGGTTCAGTCATCACGGTACGCAACAGCCTGAACGAGGCCTACTACAACCAGAGCGTGCGGCCCGTGAATATTCTCATCACGCACACCGTAGTCAACCGTCAGGCCGACCCGTTGCGTCAGTCGCTCGCGAAGGCAGGGCAACCCATACCCGTCGCCATGTCACCCGAACCTCCCGCGGCGCCGGCCGAAGGTGTATCCGTAACCCCGTCTTCTGTACCCGCATCGGGTACGGCGGTGGCACAGCCTCAATAGTTATTCGGCCCCCGGTTACCCGTCGGGGTCCGGAGGCCGCAGACACCCGCAGTTCCAGCACTGCGCGAACTGCCCCTCGATCTGCTCGCCACACCGGGGACAACGCCACGGATCCCGTTCCTCGTTGTCGCGCAGCGCGGAATCGATCAGACTGCGCGCGAGTTCCGCGTCCCGGTCGTCGGCGACCCACAGTTCCGGCCAGCATTCATTGACGGGGACTTCACCCGCGGCGCTGCCGAGATGTTCGTTGCGGATCACGCAGCGTATACCGCGATCCTCGAGTATCTGTTTCAGGAAACCGGGCATCACGGCGTTTTGCGCAGTGAAGACCTTCTTCACGGTCCGGGTTCACGGCAGGCACCGGCCGCGCCATGGACCGTCACGCTACACCCGCGAGGTGAAGAACGAGGCTGACGACACCCCAGACAATCAGGACGAACAGACCCGTGAACAGCAAGCCGATCAGTATGTAGTGGGAAGGCTTTCCATGCGAAATATCGCGCTCGTGATTCGCCGTGCTCTGGATCCCCAGGAACGCCGACAGCACGCTTTTCATGACGCCGAGGAATCCGGGGCTCTCGTTTGCGGACATGCCAATTTTCCTTAAAGGTGTGACGAAGCACCCGTGATCGGAGCAAAGCAAACGGGAAAACATCATTCGTCCGCCACGGACCTGAATTGTATCGTCCCGCCCGCGGCAGGTTCCAGCCCGGGTTGATTCTTCAACTGCGGAATACACGCCCCGCAGGTCAGGCGCGATGCACCTCGTCTTCCCGCAATGTGAGCAACAGGGCGCCACCGGCGATAAAGAGGATCAGCAGAGACATCAGCCCGATACGCGGGTTACCGGTCAGCACACCCACCCAGCCGACCATGACCGGTCCGATCACCGCGGCGAATTTTCCCAGCATGTTATAGAAGCCGAAGAACTCCGCCGCCTTTTCCACCGGGATCATTCGCGCGTAATATGCCCGGCTCAGAGACTGAATCCCGCCCTGAACGAGGCCGATCGCTACGGCCAGCCCGTAGAATTCCCAGGGTTTTGTCATGAATGCCCCCCACACCGTAGCGAGGATATAGACACCGATGGCGATGAGGATACCCCGCTTCGGTCCGATCCGTTTGCCCAGCAGACCGAAAAGGATGGCGGACGGAAAGCCGACGAACTGAGTGATCAGCAACGCCAGTATCAACCCCTCCCGACCGAAACCGAGCGCCCGCCCGTAGTCCACGGCCATTCTGACCACGGTATCGACGCCGTCGATATATAACCAGTAGGCGATCAGGAACACCCCGACACCCCTCAACGCGCGAAGTTGGCGCAGCGTCGTGCCAAGCTCCCGGAATCCCGTCACCACCAGCGACAACCAGGGCAGGCGCTGCCTCGCGGAAGGTTCTCTCACCCGTCTGAACAACGGGATCGCGAATACGGCCCACCACAAGGCCACCAGCACGAAGGCGACCCGCACCGCCTGCCCCGCGTCCTGCAGACCGAACATGACGGGATTCAGGGTCAACCCGATACAGGCCGCGAACAGCAGACCGCCCCCCAGATACCCGAGACCGAAGCCAAGTGCCGAAACGGTTTCGTAGCGCGAACGGGGCGCAACCGTCACCAGCAGCGCATCGTAAAAAATATTGCCGCCCATGAATCCGATGGTCGCGAGAAAGTAGGCGATTGCCGCGAGCATCCACGACCCCTGCGGAACCCCGTAGAGGCTGGCTGTCGCCAGGACCCCAAGAGAGGCGAAAACGAAAAGGAAGGCCTTTCGGGATCCACCGGCATCGGCAACGGCCCCGAGCACCGGGGCGCTGAGCACGATGACCAGGCTCGACAGGGAATTGGTCACACCCAGGCGAAAGGTAATCGCCTCCCCCGCCTCGCCCGTGTTCCAGTAGTCCCTGAAAAAGAGTGGAAAGAAACCTGACATCACCACGGTGGCAAAGGCGGAGTTGGCCCAGTCGTAGAGCGCCCACGCAACGATCTGCTTCCTGTCCCCGTAATGATTCGGTGCCGTCAAGACGGAGCGTTTCCCGAGACCGGACCGGAAGTCTTACCGGAAGTACCTCGCGCCCCGAGGAGCGCGACGAATTCGTCTCTGGGCACCGGCCGGCCAATATGGTACCCCTGCGCATAGTCCGCGCCGTGCTCATGCAACCAGTCGAGGACGTCCTCGCGTTCGACGAACTCGGCGACCGTCCTCTTGCCAAACACGCGCGCGACCTCGATGACCGCTTGCACCAGTATCTGATCATCGGTCTTGTCCACCAGGTCGCGGATGAAGACACCATCAATCTTGACGTAATCCACGGGAAGCTGTTTGAGGTACTTCAGGGAGGAAAATCCGGTTCCGAAATCGTCGATGGAAAACGTGCAACCCAGTTCCCGCATCATCTCCATGGCCCCGTGCGCCGTGGCAAAGTCCGTCACCGCCGCGGTCTCGGTAATCTCGAATATCAGATATTCCGCAACACCGGGATGTTCGTTCAGGAGCACCTTGACCTTGGGAAAAAAGTCCTTGTCGTCGAAAGCATATGCCGACAGATTCAATGATATTTGTATTTCGTGCCCGGATTCGATGAACGCCTCGACCTCACGAACCGCGCGTCGCAGTACATAGTTGTCGATGGCGCGAATCAGGCCGCTGCGCTCGGCGACACCGATGAACTCCCCCGGCATCCTCACCCTGCCATCGGGATCCACCATTCGAATCAGCGCCTCGGCGTGAGTGACGACATTGCTGCGGAGATCCAGGATCGGCTGGAAGTGGAACACAAGGCGTTCCTCTGCCAGGGCGCGCTCGACGATCGCCTTGGTCTCCAGCTCGGCGCGCATCTGCTCCCGTCCCTGATTCTCGGCCGAGTACAGTTGCCAGCGTCCCCTTCCGGAATCCTTAGCCTGGTACATCGCGAGATCGGCGATGACCAGCAGGTCGTGCATGTCGTCGCCGTGAGAGGGATACAGCGCAATACCAATGCTTGCCGACATTCCCTGCATCTGATCGTCGTCTCCGATTCGCAGTTCGGATAATGCGGTCTGTATCTTGCCCGCCGTATCGAAGGCGCCCCCCGCATCCGTTTCCGGAAGCAGAACCGCGAACTCGTCCCCCCCCAGCCGGCAAACGATGTCCGTACCGCGTACCGTGGCCAGCAGCGTCTTGGCGACGGCCTTGAGCACCAGGTCTCCGTTCTGATGCCCGCTGGCGTCGTTGATGACCTTGAACTGGTCCAGATCGAGATACAGAAGACTGCCTTCGTGGTCGTAACGTTTCGCTTCGGCGATGGCGCGCTGCAACTCTTCCTGGAATCTGCGCCGGTTGTAGAGGTTGGTCAACGGGTCATGATCGGCAAGCCAGGCGATCCGTCGCTCCGCGTCGCGTTGCTCGCTGACGTCGAGACCGACTGACAGCACGGTCATGCCACCCTCCCCCGTCTCGGTGCGCGAGTGGCGCCAGGCGATGTCGTGCGCCGCGCCGTCCCGTCCGCTGACGCGGGCACCGTGCTGAAATCGATGTTGTCGGCCCGCGGCAAGTTCGGCGAGAGGCCACAGGTTTTCGTCCGTCCTGTCTTGTGGAACAAGAATGTCGCTGAACTTCACGCCTTCCCGACTCTTCGGGTTCAGCAGATCCACACCGAAACGATTGAGCGCGAGAATCCGCAGCTCGCTGTCCAGCGTGATGACGACGGCCTGCGCGGTGTCGAGCAGGCGCCGCACGAAATCCCGCTCCCGCTGCAGGTCCCGGGCGCGTGATCGCAGGGTCTCCGTTCTCGACCTGACGCCCGCCTCCAGCGTTTCCAGCCTGCGCGAAAGATCGATCGCGGTGGCGTCCAGAATGTCACTCTCGTCGGCGAACCACATGAAGGTCCGCGAACGCGCCGCGATAGCGGATCGCGCGCTCTCGAAGTCACCGGAGCCGAGAAGCGGCAGGGTTTCGGCGGTAGACCGCAACCTGGAGAGCGGCCGCCACAACAATGCCGCCAGCAACAGCTCGGCGACAAGAAGGCCGGACACCCCCAGAAAAATGATCTTCTTTGTCGCCGCCTTGATCTCGGCAATGGGCTGACTGACGTCCGAGATCAGGATCCACTCGCCACTCGTCCCGCCGCTGTATCCCGCAAGGGAAACCGACTGGATCCTGAATTGCAGGCCTTCCCAGGTTTCCAGCACCCCGGCTTCCACATCCTCCGGTCGGTAGCGCCGGGCGGTCGCCATCAGGAGCGGCAGACGTTCCGTCGCGTTCGTCAGCGCCAGCAGATACGCATGCCAGACGGGCAGGGCGCGCCCGGTTCCGACATCGTCGGCCGCCGCGTCATCGACAACGACCAGTCCGATATCGGTACCCGTCAACGCCTGAAAACCGAGGACGATATCGCTGAGCGAACTGGCGAACAGGACGACCCCTTCCCGGTTTCCCTCTACCATCAGCGGGGCGGCGGCGTACAGTCGGCACTCCCGCCCGCACGCCAGGGCCGTCACGGGCCGTTCCTCCCTGTTGGCCTTCTCGATCCAGGGCGGCGGACCACTGGCGAGCGATGTCAGCGGATCCGACTGCCCGAACGCCGCCCGCAGTCGGTTGTCCGGTCCATAAAACTTGGCGGAATCCAGCCCCTGATCGAGCTGCAGCTCACCCCAGTACCTGGCGAAGGTCCTGACCAGTTGATCGGGCTCACCGGATACAAGGGCGGACTCGATCCCGCCGAGGTCGCCGGTCAGGGAAGCGGTCCTCGCCAGTTCACGCTTGGCTCGCTCGACCAGCCCCCCCAGGGTCTTAACCCTGGCTTCGTGCAGCAACGCCTGCTGCTGCTCGAACTGTGCAGCGAGATTGGCCTGACTCAGCGTGGTAAACCCGAGGACAATGGCGATCAGGACGAGGCTCGTCAGGGCCATCGCCTTCCATTTCAGGCTGAACTGGCGCTGATGCGCGGGGTGCACTGGGCTGGGGCTTTCGACCTGCGTCATATCGACTGGTAGGCTCGGGTACTTCCACTCGGGATGCGCTCGGAAATGCACATGCCGGATGCGTCACGAGACTCACATGGCACGGTGACCGGGACAATCAACCCGACGACCGCGGAGCAAGTTTCACGCAACCGGACGTAGCGGCATCAACGCCACTTGCAAAGCATTTCCCTTAGGCGATTTCTGTCAATTGACATACCTTCCTGCTTGTCTTTTCGTCCGTCCTCTGTGTTGCGACAACCGTTCCATCGTTCGAATATGCGCCTGTTGTCGCGACTTGATGACGAACGATAATCCGGCGCGATCTAGTATGTCATTTTCCGGCAATCGCCTTTCACAAAGTGTATCAGTACCTGAGCGCGATCTGTAAGGCGAACACCGACCAGTACTGTTCGATTTCGGCAAGATTTGTATTGTCCTCGAGCGGCAGCCATGCGGTGCCATTGACGTAGTGATACTCCGCCCTCGCCAGGGCCCAGCGGTTGATGCGCCAGGTGCCGCCGACCGTCACGTCCTTGGCGAAGCGGAAAAAATTCGGCAACCCCGTCTGTGCCTGAAACTTCTTGCCGTCACGATCGCCACCGTCGGTGAACAATACATCGTAACGCAGAAAGGCCTCCCACTTCGGGGTGAACCGGTAGAGACCCTCGACGTAGGCGCTCTCTCCCACGGTGCTGGAAGGCGCTTGTCCAAACCCACTTCTGGAAAACCCCCGAGGCCCGAATTCACTGGTCAGGCTCCATTTTTCCGCGTTGTACTGGGCGGAAAAAATGATGGGGGTAAAGGTGATGTCTCCCGCGGGCAGGGGATCGGCGACTCCCGCCGGTTCATATTGCAGGTTGACCAATGCCCCGGAAAGCGCGAGCCGCAGGCGCCCACCGTCGCGTTCGTACAGCAGGCGTCCGAGGAAGGAGGGCTCGCCCTTGAGTTCGCCGGGAAAATCGAAACCGAGCAGCGCGCCCTCTACGCCCGTGGCCCCCGCCCTGGGGAAACCGACCCCTGCCTGAAGGAAAAAATCGCCCAGACTCGAGTAGTAGTCGCCGTAGAACTGCCCTCCGTCGGCGGAGAGCGCGAGGTCCCTTGTGCGGTCGAAGTAAATAGACTGAGGTAGCAGGATACTGGGCCGCGTAAAGGCCACGTCGCGCGTCTCGTTGTAAAAGCCCAACGGGTTGAGGAGCCGGCCTGCCCGCACGCCAACCTTGTAATCCGGGGTCGACAGGGGCGCGTAGTCGATCAGTCCATAGTCCAGGCGAACGCTACCGTCGTCGGTGCTGCCCGCGAGGCGGTACGTCCCCTGCGCGGCCAGCAGGATGTTGTTCCGGGGCCGCCAGGACCCGTTGACACCGACTTCGCGGAAATCGAAGGAGAGGTGGTTGTCCGTGTCACCGAACAGGTTGTTGGCCGAAGTGATGATCGCGTTCTGGGCCGCGAACGCGTGGATCTGAAAATTCTCCGGAAGCGGGCTGTCCGCCCGGGAATTCGTGGACGCGGCCAGCGCGAGCGCCAGGCAGACGGCACGACCCGGTCGCGGAATCTCCAGATCGTTCGACAGCGTCACCGCGCGCATCGACCGGATCGAAGCGCGGAGGATCCCCTCTGCGGTCGGCCGTAGCGGCCAGCCTCCCCTCATTGCTTCTCCACCCTGACGACAGAGACATTCTTGTCGATCCAGTCTTCCGGAAGGTATCCGATCGCCCCCGGCGTGGCGGTGATCCGGTCACGCATCTCGTCCAGGGATTTCACCCTTGAGGGCGCCTGCCCCGTACCGGAGAATACGAGCCGGTCCCACGCCTGCTCGAGCTGATACGCAAAAATATTCAACTTGTCCTTGGCAAAATGCCGGTGGACACCGGACCCGTCATCGAGTACGTACACGCGAATCGGGGACCCGTCCGGCCAGGTCGATTGACGCATGCCGAAGATCGATCGCAGGGTGTTGACGTCCAGGGAGGCCACGGAGATGTCCGGGTTGACGACTACCTCCTGGGCGAATGTCGGTGCGGCGGCACCGAACAGCATGAACAACCCCAGACAGCGAATGCCCTGTCGGGTCGCTGCCGGGATCACTCGTCTCGAAGCTCGCACCGGATACACGCGATCAGGACTCCGGCGGCGGGTACAACCGGCCACCTTCCGTGAGCAGCTCCCATATGTCGCGGTGCTGGTGATAGGCCTTCGCGTTGATGTCGGAGACCACGCCCAGATACGGCCGGCGCCTGCCATGATACTCCACCACCGGTCCGATCGGCGCAAGGTCCAGGCCGAAGCGGGAAAGCAGGCGGTTGAGACCGGGCTCCATTCCCGCCAGCCAGTGGGTGACATTGCGCTCGGCAGTTAAGCGGATGGCGGCAGCCATCAAACCCAGAACCGGGTGCGGAAAGGTCGGGCGCCCGTCGCCCGACTTGCCGTCCCTGATATTCAGGTCGTTTCCGTAGGGGGACGCACGCTCGTCCCTACGCTGGCGAAACTTGCTGCTCAGAATCAACCTTGATATCTCCGCCGTGCTTTCGCGCGGAAGATTTCTCAACATATCGGTATCGATCCGCTTTCCTGCAAATTCCTCCAGGGGAAACGGCCGTCCGGCGTCGTCGGGATTGGGCAGTACGAGGCGCACCGCACCGGCCATCGACAAGGTCGGACGATGACGCAGCATGCAGTGAACCGAATGGGGATCGAACTCGTCGCGCTCCCGGCCGTCGGGGTAGCGCCATTCCTCGAAATCCGGCAAATGGATCTCGTGGCAGTAGACTTGGTAGCGCAGGCGAAACACTTCGTCCAGCAACTCCGGCGTCGCGGCGGGAACCAGTTCGAAGTAATGGGAAAATGCGGCTTTCAGGTCGTTCATGACGGCCCTTGTTATTGACGCGTAACCAGTATTCTAGCCTATAGATTCCGCGAGCTTGCCGGATTGTTGTTCCACCGCGGACATCGTTGCAACCTGCATCCGCCATTGCGGATCCGCCTTTCGGTACACGGCGACGCAGACCACCCGGGTACGCCCTACCCTGCACCCACCGGTAGCGAATTGCATTCCCGCCCCTGCCGAGCACCGCCTACGCGTAAAGACCGTGTTCACGGGTTTCCTGAAACCGGACCTCCGGCCACTTCTCTACGGTCATTTGCAGATTGATTCGTGTCGGCGCGATATATACCAGATCTCCCGCGTGGTCCAATGCCAGATGAGTGACCGCCCTGTCCCTGAAACGCTGCAGTATTGACGCATCATCGCAGTGTACCCAGCGTGCCGTGTAGACGTTGACGGGTTCGAACAGGCAATCCACGTGGTATTCGGTCTGCAACCGGTGAGCGACCACGTCGAACTGCAGCACACCAACCGCCCCCAGAATCAGATCGTTACCCGTCAGGGGCCGGAATAACTGCGTGGCGCCCTCTTCGCACAGCTGTATCAGTCCCTTCTGCAGCGCCTTGAGTTTGAGCGGGTCCCTGAGTTGGGCGCGGCGAAAAAGCTCGGGAGCGAAATTCGGTACACCGGTAAACGCAAGGTCCTCGCCCTCCGTAAAGGTGTCCCCGATGCGGATGGTGCCGTGATTGTGCAGCCCGATGATATCCCCTGGATATGCGGTGTCGACGTGTCCGCGGTCGGACGCCATGAATGTGAGGGCGTCCGACACCTTGACGTCGCGACCAATTCGCACATGACGGAGTTTCATCCCCTTGCGGAACTCCCCCGAGCAGATACGCAGGAAGGCGATGCGGTCCCTGTGCTGCGGATCCATGTTTGCCTGGATCTTGAATACGAACCCGGTAAATCCGGGTTCGGAGGGGTCCACCTCGCGGCTGCGTGTCTTTCCCTTCAACGGCGCCGGCGCGTGCACCACGAACCGGTCGAGCAGTTCCCGCACACCGAAATTGTTGATCGCCGAACCAAAGAACACGGGGGTCTGGCGGCCCGCCAGATAACCCTCGAGGTCGAACTCGTGGCTCGCACCCTTGACCAGATCAATCTCCTCTCGCAATTCGCCGACCTGCGCTCCGAGGACCTCGTCCAGCCGCGGATTGTCCAGCCCATCGATGACCTCGCCCTCCTGGACGCGCCCTCCGTGTGTCGGTCTGAACAAATGGACACGGTTGTCTGCGATATGGAAAACACCCTTGAACCGCTTTCCCATACCGATCGGCCAGGTTACCGGCGCGCACTGGATATTCAGGACCGACTCGATCTCGTCGAGCAGCTCGATCGACTCCCGACCTTCGCGATCCAGCTTGTTGATGAAGGTCATGATGGGTGTGTCCCGCAGGCGGCATACCTCCATCAGTTTCACGGTGCGCGCTTCCACTCCCTTGGCGGCGTCGATCACCATCAGGGCGGAATCGACTGCCGTCAGCGTACGGTAGGTGTCCTCGGAAAAATCTTCGTGGCCGGGTGTGTCGAGGAGATTAACGATCCGCTCATGATACGGAAACTGCATCACGGAGCTGGTAACCGAGATGCCGCGCTGTTTTTCCAACGCCATCCAGTCCGAGGTCGCGTGCCGCGACGCCTTGCGTCCCTTCACCGTACCGGCAAGCTGGATCGCACCACCATAGAGAAGGAGTTTCTCGGTCAGGGTGGTTTTTCCGGCGTCGGGGTGCGAAATGATGGCGAAGCTGCGCCTTTTCCCGGTTTCTTCGGTATGCGTCGACATATCCTGGCTGTCACGATGGCAATCGGGGGATTATACCCACGGCGATGGGTTTGTAGACCCGCCTTGCAGAACGGGGACGGTCAGGAATGCTGCTTCACAGCACGCGAGCGAACACCAGCGCATCCTCACGGCCGGACGCCGACGGGTAATATCCACGTCGCTCGCCGATCTCGGAGAATCCTTCTGATTCATACAGGCCGATTGCCTGCCTGTTCGATTCCCTGACCTCCAGGAATGCCATATCGGCACCCTGAAGGCGCGCCACCTCGAGTAACCGGCGCAGTAGCATCCTTCCGATTCCTCGCCCATGCCGGTCGGGATCGACGCAGAGATTCAGGATGTGGCACTCTCCGGCCCCGAGGGAGAGAACTCCGTAGGCGAGCATACCCTCGTTCGAGCGATAGACGAGGCCCGAGTATCCCCAACGCATACAGTCCCTGAAAATCCCTTCGGTCCAGGGGTGAGAATAGGCCCGGGATTCGATCTCGAGGATTTCCGGCAGATCGATGGGCAGCATCGCACGGATGCCCACATCGGTGTCCTTGACGACCGCGCTCAAGGTCCGCGCCCTCCGCCATCATCCCATCCTGTCTTTTCCGTCGTCTCCCAAACGGTCATCGGCAGGATCGCACTCAACCGGTCGACAACAATGAGCGAGCCTGCCGAAGGTCCTCCCAGGCCTTGCGCTTCTCCGTGGGGCTGCGCAGTAAATAAGCGGGATGGTACGTCGCCACAACCGGGATTCCCGAATTTTCGTACTCATGGCGCTCACCTCGCAGGCGCGAGATGGGTGCGTCGGTCCGCAGGAGGTTTTGCGCGGCCACGCGGCCCAGAGTCACAATGATCTCCGGAGAGAGCAGTGCGATCTGCCGACGCAGGTAGGGTCGGCAGCTTAGCGATTCCTCCAGGGCCGGATCGCGATTTCCCGGCGGCCGGCACTTCAGGATATTCGCGATGTAGACTTCCTCGCGCCGATAGCCCAGTGCCCTGATCATATTCGTGAGCAATTGTCCCGCACGGCCTACAAACGGTTCGCCCTGACGATCCTCATCCGCTCCGGGCGCCTCCCCGATGAACAGCCAGCGCGCTGTGCGACTTCCTGCACCGAATACGGTCTGTGTCCGGGCGCCATGCAGGGAACACTTCGTACAGGACGATACCGTCAGCCTCAGTTCGTCCCAGCCCATGCCTTCGACCACCGGGGCGACCACGTCCCGCGGCGCGCGCGCTGTTGGCGGGGCACCCGCAACCGTTCCCTTGTCCGACGATTCCATCAAGCCAGCCTCGCCCGCCGGGATCTCCCCGGCCGATGCAACCGTCGGCTCCCTGCGCACCCACACGGGAAGCCCCAAGGCCTGAAGGTAGGCCAGCTGGCGTGCTCCGGGATTGGGTACGGATGCGTCGCGGTTTCCCGACCCGGGAGTCGACGGGCGGGGTAACCCCTTGCGCGAGCCTCTCACGGCGTCGATTTCAGACATGCTCTATCTGGGGATGGGCCCGGGGCACCCGCTGCGCGAGTTTGTTCAACGCATTGAGATAGGCCTTGGCTGAGGCGATAACGATGTCGGTGTCCGCTCCCTGGCCGTTGACAATCCGTCCACCCTTCGCCAGACGGACCGTCACCTCTCCCTGCGCATCCGTGCCCCCGGTGATGGCGTTTACGGAGTAGAGTTGTAACGATGTCCGGCTGCCGACAATAGACTCGATCGCCTTGAACGCGGCGTCAACCGGCCCGCTGCCCATGGATTCGCCGTTGATCTCTTCGCCCTCGGCAGAGAGTGTGACAGTCGCATAAGGGACCTCTCCGGTCTCCGAACAGACCCTCAAGGAGACCAGCCGGTAGACGTCCTCATAGGTTGCCGACCCGGTCTCCGAAATCAGGGCCTGAAGGTCCTCGTCATAGATGTCGTGCTTTTTATCCGCGAGGGTCTTGAACCGGGCAAACGCATCATTCAGCTCCTGCTCCGAGGAAAATTTCACACCGATTTCCTCCAGCCGGGCACGGAAGGCGTTTCTACCCGAATGCTTGCCGAGCACGATCCGGTTTTCCAGCCAGCCGACGTCCTGGGCGCGCATGATCTCGTAGGTTTCCCGGGATTTGAGTACCCCGTCCTGGTGGATCCCGGATTCGTGCGCGAATGCATTCACGCCAACGATCGCCTTGTTGGGCTGAACGGGAAATCCGGTCACCGTGGACACGAGTCGCGAGGACGGCACAATCTGCGTGGTATCGAGTCGTGTATCGCAGGGGAAGACATCCTGACGGGTACGTACTGCCATAACGATCTCTTCCAGCGAGGCGTTACCCGCCCGCTCGCCGAGCCCATTGATCGTGCACTCGACCTGCCTGGCGCCATTCAGGACCGCGGACAGCGAGTTCGCGACCGCAAGACCGAGATCGTTGTGGCAATGCACCGAGAAAACCGCCTTGTCGGAGTTGGGAACGCGCTCGATCAACTCGCCGACCAGTGCGCCAAACTGCTGCGGGATGTTGTAACCCACCGTGTCCGGTATATTGATCGTCGTTGCGCCCGCGTCGATGACGCTTTCGACAACGCGGCAGAGAAAGTCGGTCTCCGACCGCCCGGCGTCCTCCGGGGAGAACTCGACGTTATCGGTATAGCGCCGCGCCCTTTTGACCGCGGAAACCGCCTGCTCGACGACCTGGTCCGGGGTCATGCGCAGCTTGGATTTCATGTGGATCGCAGACGTGGCAATGAACGTATGTATTCGCGCATTCTCTGCGGGAGACAGTGCCTCGCCGGCCCGGTCGATGTCCTTGTCCAGTGCCCGCGCCAGCCCGCATACCGTACTCTCCCGAACCGTCTCCGCTACCGCCTTGACGGATTCGAAATCCCCGGGGCTCGCGATCGGAAACCCCGCCTCGATGACGTCCACATGCATCCGCTCCAGCGAGCGCGCAATGCGGATTTTCTCATCCCGGGTCATTGACGCACCGGGACTCTGCTCCCCGTCCCTCAACGTCGTATCGAATATGATCAACTGCTCTTTTGCCGTCATGACGGTCCTCCGCTAATCCTGCGGCGCCCGCACGGGTAATACGTCGGCGCGGCGCGCGGTGTCGAATGTCTTGATATCTGTGCGTGAGGCCTCGCCAGGCGAAGGGTGTGCCGCTAGCGCGGCAGTCGAAGGACGGTCGGCAGTTCAACACCAGACGCGGATCCGGCGCAACGCCGTGAACCACCGCAGGGGAACGGCAAAAGTGGAGCGGGAACAGCGAACGCAATATCGGACATTCGGCTAATATAGGCCCTGTTGGCCTGCTTGCCAAGGCCCCGCATCACTTTTTCGCCGTGGACGTCCATGGTCTGCGCCGACGCAGACGCAGCAGGTACAACGCCGGACCCGACAGGGTATAGACCGCAAATCCGGTGAAAAGCACCTTTGGCGGATCCATGGCGGTAAACATGAACGCCAGCACGATGGCCAGGACCGCGATAAAGGAAACGCGGTGGCGGGGATGGAAGTCCTTGAAGCTGTAGTAGCTGAAGCGGCTCACCATCAGGCTGCCCGCCGTGATAATCAGGAAGAATGCCAGCACCCTGACATCCTCCCCCGGAATCCCCAGATCATTCCAGACCCAGACCATCCCCATCGTCAGGGCGGCGGCGGAGGGGCTTGGCAAGCCCTGAAAATATCGCTTGTCGGACACGCCGGATGAGGTGTTGAACCGGGCCAGTCTGAGCGCCGCGGCCGCAGTGTAGAAAAATGCCGCCAGCCAGCCGAGTTTGGCCCAGCCCCAGCCGATGCTGTTCATGTGCACCAGCGCCCACTCGTACATGACCAGGGCGGGCGCCAGCCCGAACGACACCATGTCCGACAGGGAATCGTACTGGGCGCCGAACTCACTGGAGGAATTGGTCCATCGTGCAATCCTTCCGTCGACCCCATCGAGCAGCATGGCGACGTAAACGGCTACGGCCGCCGCTTCGAAACGCCCCCCCATCGCGGCGACGATCGCATAAAACCCAGCGAACATCGCTCCGGTGGTGAAGAGGTTGGGCAGCAGGTAGATGCCCCTGCGGGTGCCGCCGTTGTGGTTCTTTTCCGCCATCGGGTCGTTCAGTTCTTCGACTTGTCGACGATCCTGCGCTCGCTGATCCAGGGCATCATGTTCCTCAGGCGCGATCCGACCTCCTCGATGGGGTGCTCGGCGGACAGACGGCGACCGGCCTTGAGTACCGACGCACCGGACTGGTTCTCAAGGATGAACTCCCGCGCAAACTCCCCCGACTGGATTTCCTTCAGGATCCTCGCCATCTCGGCCTTGGTCCCGGCATCGATCACCCGGGGCCCGCGCGTCATGTCACCATACTCCGCCGTATTCGATATCGAGTAGCGCATATTGGCAATGCCACCCTCGTACATCAGATCGACGATGAGCTTGAGTTCGTGTAGACACTCGAAATACGCCATCTCGGGCGCATACCCGGCCTCTACCAGCGTTTCAAAGCCAGCCTGTACCAGCGCCGTGGCCCCGCCGCACAGGACCGCCTGCTCACCGAACAGGTCTGTCTCGGTCTCCTCGCGGAAGGAAGTCTCGATGATCCCGGCGCGCCCCCCCCCGTTTGCCGAAGCATACGACAGAGCGATTTCTTTTGCCTGACCGGACGAATCACGGTAGACAGCGATCAGACTGGGAACCCCTCCACCTTCAGTATACGTTGACCGCACCAGGTGCCCCGGCCCCTTGGGCGCCACCATAATGACGTCCAGGTCCTCCCGAGGGCTGATTTGCTGGAAATGGATATTGAACCCATGGGCGAAGGCCAACGCCGCGCCCTGCCTGATGTTCGGTTCGATATCGTCGCGATAGAGGGAAGCCTGGTGCTCATCCGGCGCCAGAACCATCACCACATCCGCCCCCTGCACGGCCTCTGCAACAGGTTTTACTGTCAGGCCCGCATTGCTCGCCTTGGTCCCGGAGGCTGAACCTTTGCGCAGACCGACGGTGACTTCCACGCCTGATTCCATCAGATTGTTTGCATGCGCATGACCTTGCGAGCCATAACCGATAATCGTAACCTGGCGCTTGCGGATAACTGACAGATCCGCGTCTTTGTCATAGTAAATATTCATTTCCTTCTCCTGATTATTCCTGAGCAGGTTCCGGCAGGCCTCCGGTTCAGAGACGGCCTGGGAAGCTGCGTACGGGGTGGCGGCAAAATAGACAACCGCGGCGTGGAATACGTGACTCGGGGATGCCTGGAACCGCTGGCCAATACCTAGTATTTCAGGACTGCGTCGCCTCTGGCGATCGACAGGGCACCGGAACGAACGACTTCCAGGATGGATCGGGAACCCAGCGCCCGTATCAATGCCTCCAGCTTCGAACCCGTTCCCGTCAGTTCGATTGTGTAGGTCTTCTCATCGACGTCGATAATACGTCCTCGAAAGATGTCGGCGAGGCGTTTGATCTCCTCGCGGTCCTCCCCCCGGGCGATCACCTTGAGGAGCATCATCTCCCGCTCGATGTGATCGAATTCTGTCATGTCCATCAATTTCACAACGTCGACGAGCTTGTTGAGTTGCTTGACGATCTGTGAGATCACCGCTTCGCTTCCGGTGGTAACGATCGTCATGCGGGACAGCGACGGGTCATCCGTGGTCGCAACGGTGAGTGACTCGATATTGTAGCCGCGAGCGGAAAACAGCCCGGAAACGCGTGAAAGTGCGCCTGCTTCATTCTCGAGCAGAAGGGAAACTATGTGCCTCATCGAATCATCGAACGCCAGATGCGGGTATTTTGATCAATAGCCTGTGTCCACCACCGCAAAGGCGTCGTACCCCGAAATAAGGCGATTGCCGGAAAATGACATACCGGATTGCGCCGGGTGAACTGCGAAGCAGTGAACGGCTTGGGCAGGAAGCCCAGGACCGGTGCCCAAGCAAAGCAGGGACAGCGCCGCGCCGGGATCGTTCGTTATCGAGGCGCGACATCAGGCGCATCGTCGAACGATGGAACGGTTGTCGCAACACTGGGGACGGACGAAAAGACAAGCAAGATGGTATGTCATTTGACAGAAATCGCCTAAGGTACCAGACGCCACGGAGATTCAATGCATTACCGTCACACAAACCGCTCTGATAGAGCGCTTTGCCTGCAGCCAGCTAGAAATCCGGCAGGAATTCCCGGTTGTCCCACCCAACGGGGCGGACAGGTTCGGGAACAAATCGAACGTCGGTGACGGCTACCGGGACATCAATTACCTCTGAGTCATGGACCCGACGGCGGTATCCATCACTCATGCGACAATTGACCCGCCGCCGGCCCTCGAGGGTGGCGCGGACCGGTGCGTGCAATACCTTCGGTTCAGGACTTCTTCATCAGGAAGTAGAACTTTCCACCTTCCTCGCGGGAATCCATCAGCTCGTTGCCAGTCTGCTTGGAGAACGCCTCAAAATCCTTCACGGAACCCGGATCCGTGGCAATGATGTGGAGAACCTGGCCCGACTCCATCCCGCCCAAGGCCTTCTTCGCCCTCAGAATCGGCAGAGGGCAATTCAGCCCGGTCGCATCCAGTTCCTGGTCAAAATCCGCCATGTTCTACTCCTTATGCTTTTGCCTTGTTTAAAGTTTTACCGAAAACACCGGTTGGGCTCGAACTTATATTCGATGCCAAATCAAAACGCAAGAGAGCCGGCCATCGTAAAATGACCGGCTCCCGCGCCGAAATCAGGCAGCATCCGAGTAGCTCGGAGCACCCAGCGTGTTTCCGGAAGACACCCAGTCAAACACGCCCCCTTTCAGGTTGTAGACGTCGGTAATACCGTGCTGGGTCAAGAATGCAGTCGCCTGATACGACCGGGCGCCAGTACGGCACACGAACACGGCCGGAATCTCACTGCTCACCTCGTCCCCCACCTCGTTCATCTTCAGAGGTAATAAGTGTAGGGGCAACAGTTCCGATCCGGCGATGACACCGCGACCGGTTTCCATTGGAGAGCGAACGTCGATAATACGAATCCTGCGGCCATCATCCATCCACTGCTTGAGTGTGTCGGTATCAATCTCCTGCACCTGAATCATGTTGAAAAGCACCTATAAATATTAGTTAATTATGATATTCTACTATTTTTTGCGCATTTCGTACATATTGGCCGGCACGCGGTTCAAGCAGGATGTCGACAGTCCCCCCTGCCGAAAGCGTGCACACCCCTCCCGGACTCGACGCCGGTGGGTGGTCAGGTTACAGTAACATGTTGATCAGTAATCTGCTTTAGGCGATTGCCGGAAATTGACATACCAGATTGCGCAGGATTTTCGTTCGGCTTCAAGGCGCGGAAACGGGCGCATAGTCGAACTATGCAACCGTTGCCGCAACGCCGAAGACGGACGAAAAGACA
>JAYENI010000252.1:0-5365 GCA_034722015.1 Pseudomonadota bacterium | reverse complement strand
ACTTCCAGTTGTTCGAGTCGTTCGGTCCCCGTTCGAACAGGATGTCCGCCTGACCAATGGCAAACCGGGCGATCTCGATTCGATTTTCGAGCAGCGGCATGAGCGCCAGCTGACAGGTGACCCGTCCGGCTGTTGCAAACGCCGGGCGGGAGGCCCATTGGGGATTGCCGATAACGACGTCCCGCAGCGACACCGTGGGGACCAGGGACGGTTCGAATCCGATTTTCCCCCTGAGTTCGATCTGCCTGCCCAGGGTCTCGCTGAGCAGGGACTCCAGGCGGCCGCGATATGCATTGAGATCGAAGGTCAGGAGGAAGATATTGAACCCGACGATCAACACGATCAGGACGACCGGGATCCAGATCAGGACTTTTAGCGCGGGCTTCATATCGTTGTGACCCGGAACGATGCCACGAGTGCCCGGCCCGACGTGGTATGCACACGAAGGACAGAACGCCGCGAATGCCGGCTACCGGAAAGACCGGGGACGAGGGCGTCCGTTCCCGCTGTCCGTATCAGAAAGGGAATGCGGCAGCAGGGAAGACCTACTTGGACGCTTTGGCCGGTTCGCTGGATGAGCGGGCCGCGGCTTCGGTGACCGATTTCACCAGGTCGCGGGCGGCGGCGTTTCTCGCCTCGCGCGTGATCAGGATATCGGTGGGACGGACGTCGCCGCCGTAGTAGGCGCTGTTCAACCCGTTTCTGACCTTGATTACGGCGCCGTCCAGCGTGACGCCGCCGAAGGCCCCTTTTGACAGGTTGTACTGGACGATGTCGGCCGTTGCGGCCTTGGCGCCGGCACCGACCGGGCCTGCGGCAATGCTGATGCCTGCGCCCAGATTGGCCTGGGAGGTCAGCAGGGAATCCAGACCCTTCTCAGTCATGACAAGCATGAGGACCTGGGAGGCCTCCGCTCCAATCTGCAACCCGAAGGTCACCGCACCGATGGTGTAAAAGGCGGGATCACTCCACTCGTTGTCACTGTCGTTCCTGGCGAGCAACACACCCGACCCGCCGGAACCGCCGAAGATAAAGCCGCCCTTGATGACCTGGGGAAAGATGATCACACCTTCGGCCCTGCCGATATTCTCCCGAAGCCAAGTCATGTCTTCGTTGGCGAGCACGGTTCCCAGGGTCGTGCGGCTGTTGTCGACGAGGGCCTGGGCTTCCTGCTTCTGCGATTCCGCCAGCGCGCCGCCGGAAAACAGCAACACGAACAGTATCGAAGCGATAACGGCGACAGGGCGGAGACGGGGCGAATTTTTTCTCATGGATACATCGTGTCCTTTCGATAGTGGAAGCCGGATCGGAACGATCCCGATCCGCCGGAATTCAGAGCATTTCCAGGCGGGTCGCCTGCGACGTCATTTCGGCGGGAATTTCTTAAGAATCTCTCTTACCGCCTTGTCGATCTTCTCTCCGGACTTTCTCTCGACGTCCGACTGCTTGACCAGGTCCTTGGCCGTGCCGCGCCAGATCTCCCTTTCCGTCACGGGATCGAGCACGGTGACGATCAGCGTCCCCTCCTCGTATTCCCGGGGAGAGAGTGACCGCTGGTGTTCGTAGCCGGGATCCCTTGCGGTGTCCAGGGTCCCCACCCTGTGGGACCAGGTTCTCAGGCCCACATACGGGTCATCGGTCAGTTTGGTCTCGGCCCAGACATAATAGTTGACGTAAAAATCCGGTTTGCCTTCCTTTTTCTGCGAAAATCCCTTTGCCCGCAAGTCACGTTCCACCGCGGCGCGAACCCGGCTGTCGATAAAACGGTAAGTGGCTTCCTCGCTGCTCGCCCCCCGTGTTTCCTCGGGAAGCCAGGCGAAGGTCCGGAGCGCCGAGAAATTGGTCTTGGGGTTGTATTCGACCTCTGATTCGATCGTGTTTGCACAGGCCTGCAACAAAGAGAGCACCGCGATGAGGATTGCCGGGCGGAGGGTTGTCAGCATGAAGATCCGGGCCGAATCGGCGTTGGGTACGTAAGGTGCAACGGGCCATTGGATTTCCAATCATATGTTAAACTGCAGACGATGTCATGCGGCCGGAATGGCCGTGCCCGAGGCGTTCGAGACCCTTGTTCCATTGATGCCCAGCCAGTTGCTCATGTCCGTCAGCCAGCACTCGCACCGGGACGCGGAAGCGGATCCGGGTCGGCAGGAAACCGGTTTCCCGGGAAGGATATCCTGTTTTACGGCTCCCCCATCTTTCTTGATGACGGTCCTGGTGATCACGTGGTGCCTGGTTGCGCGTGACGCGGGTGCGCAGATGGTCGGGTGGGACATCGCGATGCCGGGGCTCGACCAGACCGATATGGAGATGATCCAGCAGGTGGCCCGGGTCGAGATGGACGGAAAGAGCGCGGGGACCGTGCTCGACTGGTCGAATCCGCAGACCGGCGCGAGCGGGACAGTGACCCTGGTTCGGCGCGGCACCTTGAGGGGACAGGAGTGTCGGGACCTGAGGCACCATTTCGTCGTTCCCAATCAGGCGCCGTGGGACCTTGAGAGCAGGATCTGTCGTCAGGATGACGGCAGCTGGAAGGTTGTGGATCAGCGACGCAGAGCGCCCGACCCGCAGACCTCATCGACCGAAAAGGAAAACAGCCGGTAGATCAGTGCTGTTCCCGAGCGGTCGGCAACAGGATCGCGACGCGCGTTCCGCGGGATCCGGACGACTCGACCCCGATACGGCCCCCGTGGCCGTCGACGATCCGTTTGACGATCCCGAGTCCAAGCCCGGTGCCGTGTGGTTTCGTCGTGAAGAAGGGTTCGAACAGGCGCAGCAGGGTTTCGGGCGGGATCGGGTCTCCCTCGTTGTGTACCGACACCTCTATTCCGTTGCCTTGCTTCTCCATCCGCCAGGTGATCGTACTGCCTTCGGGCGCCGCTTCGCAGGCGTTGTGGGAGATATTCTGGAACACTTGGACCATACGGTTGCGGTCAACCCGGGCCACGACCGGGCCGTTCCCCGGGTTGAAGACAAACCGCTGTCCCCGCGATCCGGCCAGGTCGCCGTTAGCTTCCAGGAAGTCGCAGATCAGGGACACCAGGTCCACCGCTTCGATCTCCAGCGACAGGGGTTTCGCGTACAGCAGGATGTCCTCCAGCAGGCGCGAGACGCGCTGTACCTCCTGTGAGGCGAGTTCGGCCCGTTTGAGCCCCCCGGGGGGCAGATCAGCGTTCCCGAAGTAATCGAGCGCAAGAGCGATCGTTGCCAGGGGGCTCCTGACCTCGTGAGCGATGCCCGAGGCGAATTCCCCGATCGCCGCGAGTCGCTCGTGTTCGACCAGCTTGACGGTGCGCCCGAAGCTGTGCGTGATCAGATGCGCGATGTTGGTCAGCAGTTCCAGGTGTTCGTGCGTATAGGCATCGGGATTCCGGCTCGCAATAACCAGCAGACCCGGAAACGGGGTTCGCTCGGAGAATGGCAGCGCGATCGCCGAGCGCCGTCCCTGTTCCAGAAGCATCCGGAAGAACGTGCCGCCCTCTGTACGGCCCGCCTCGGTGGTATCCGAAACGTGTTGCGGGACCCCGGTCTCCAGGGCTGTCTCGAGGATCGTTCCACTGCTGGGAAACCGGATGCCGGAGACGGGTTCCTCCCCGTCCTCGCTGCAGGCGCGTTCCATTCTGAGTTGATCGCTGCCCTTCTCGGCGAACAGGACGCATACCCAGTCCATCGGCAGCAGCCCGCCGAACTCCTCCAGGACGAATTTCAGGGTGCCGTCGAGGTCGCTGCCCTGCTCGATGCGGTCAATCAGGCGAAAGAGGGCGCGCAGGCGTGACGAGAGCTGATTGAACGATCGTGTCAGCGAGGCGATCTCGCTGTTGCCCGAGGGTTCGACCTGATGACCAAAATCGCCGCGTGTGACGCGTTTCAGTCCCTGGACCGCCCTGTCGAGCGGGCCGAGTACCCGAAGGTAGATCATCAGGATAATCATGGCCGAGATGGCAAAAGCGGCCGCCAGCACGATGTTGTTGATGATGCCGATGCGCTCGAGGCGCGAGCCGATCTGATCCTGCAACGAGTCCAGGAGTTCGACGGTACTGTCTCTCAGCTCGGCGTGATGTGCGACGATATATTCCGCGCCCCACTCGAGGCGCGGCTCCATCTCGTCGTCGCCGAGCCTGTCCTTCAGGTCCTTCCGGTAATCCATCCAGAGGTCCACCGTTGACGCGACCGCCTCCCGGACCGGCGGCGCGAGGTCGGTTTGCAGGGTCTTCTGCATCCCCGTCAGTGCCGCGTCGAACTCCTGATCGGAAAACGCCATCAGGATTTCGTCATAGGTATTCAGGTGAGACAGCAGGTCCTGGTAATAGAGCCGGATATCCCGGTAGTAGGTGTCGTAGTCCCGGGGCGGGTTTTCCTGGTAGTTCATGGCCTGCATGGCGAGCTGCTCGCCGGCCAGTTCCAGCCGGCCGGCGAGGTTGAGCACCATGGACGCGTTTCTCTGCTGATCCAGCGCGTACACGGTATAGATCACGGCGCCAGTGAACAGTGCCAGCAGGGAAAGCAGTGCCGCCGAGATCTGAAACCTTAGCGATTTCGGGGAAATCACCCCGCGTGTCCGGGGAGGTGTCGTGTCCGCCGGCTCTTGCGCCCATAGCTTGCGGTCCTCGATCCGGTGTCGCACGGTTGCCGGTGATAGTACATCTGGTCGCGCGGGATTCGGCGGGCAGGCGTCTCCATGCTCAGGCCTCTCCCAGCCGGGGCATAAGTTCCACGAGGTTGCAGGGCCTGGTTCGGGCGTCCAGTTGCGGCGCGATGAGCTTGTCCCAGCCGTCGGCGCAGGCGCCGGGCGAACCGGGCAGGCAGAAGATGTATTTGCCGTTCGCCACTCCCGCGACGGCACGTGATTGCATCGTGGAGGCCCCGATCGACTCCCAGGAGAGCACCCGGAACATCTCTCCGAAGCCCTCGATCTCCTTGTCGAACAGGGGCCGCATCGCCTCGGGGGTCCCGTCCCGACCGGTCAGTCCCGTCCCGCCTGTGGTGAGGATCACGCGGATGTCGGGATCCCGAATCCACGCCGATGCCACAGTGCGGATCTCGTAGATATCGTCCGGGACGATGCGTTTTTCGCAGAGCCTGTGACCCGCCTGATCGATCCGGGACGTCAGAAGCAACCCCGACTTGTCCGTTGCTTCAGTCCGGGAGTCGGAGATCGTCATCACCGCGATTTGCAGGGGGACGAACTGGCGATTGGTTGTTGTGTCCGATTGCGTCATGTGCCGTGTCTCTCCGGGGCGTACAATTGACATATAAGGTAGCGTTTCAGCATGTCTGGGCCAGCCGCGACGGCATGGAGGTGTTTGTTCCGGAAGACGCCGTGTATACGTCTCTGTAGGCGTGTTGCCGGCATCCTTGCCGGCAA
>JAYENI010000251.1:0-22263 GCA_034722015.1 Pseudomonadota bacterium | reverse complement strand
GCCCGGCGAAGGAAGCTCCTTGAGGCTCCTGAGCCAAAATGCTTTCATCCAATAATGAACTTATCCGCATTGTGTCTCACCCTGAAGAGGTCGTGACAGAATTCCTGAATCAGTGCGGGACGTAACAGTATGTCATTTGACAGAAATCGCCTTATCCAGGCCATCGTTGAACTGAAGCAACGCAACCCTAGGTTTGGCTGCCCACAGATCGCGCAGCAGATCAACAAAGCCTTTGGAATCAATATCGATAAAGATGTGGTTCGGCGTATCCTCGCCGCACATTACCGGCCAGTTCCCGGTAACAGTGGGCCGTCATGGCTGAGCTTCCTGGGACATGCCAAGGACAGCCTCTGGAGTATTGACCTGTTTCGGTGCGAATCCATTCTTTTGAAAAGCCACTGTGTGCTCGTGGTCATGGATCAGTTCACACGGCGCATCATCGGCTTTGGCATCCATGCCGGCGATGTCGATGGGATTGCCCTTTGTCGCATGTTCAACACGGCCATTTCTACCCAGGATGTCCCGCACCACCTCAGTTCCGACAATGACCCACTATTTCGCTACCACCGCTGGCAGGCGAATCTCCGTATCCTGGATATTCAGGAGATCAAATCCGTTCCCTACGTGCCCTTATCGCACCCCTTCATCGAGCGATTGATCGGGACCATTCGCCGCGAGTATCTTGACCATGCACTCTTCTGGAACACCTCCGACCTGGAGCGGAAACCGGAAGCAATCCGGTAGTATTACAACGTGCATCGAGTACATACTGCGCTTGACGGCGATACACCCTCAGAATTATCCGGAGAAACCCTCTCGCGCCGCGCTGACCTCTGCCAATTCCGGTGGAAATCCCAGTGCTGCGGGCTATACCAGTTGCCCGTAGCAGCCTGAGCAACAATTCGCCATACACACCTGTACGCGGCGATCGGCAAGGAGATCTTCGACATCGCGGAAGCTCAAGCAGAAGCGATGATACAGCCAGATGGAATGGGTAATGATCTCAGGAGGAAACCGATGACGGTGGAATCGGGGTTTGCGCTTTCTCATACCGTTAGTGTGCCGAAAGTCGCGTTAAAGTGACAATGCCTCCCGTGGATCTCGTAGTAGCGATGGTAACCGTGCACCCCAGCTTAATCAGCTCGGACATTTTCCGACTGCCTGCTCGGTTTTTTGCGCTGGTGCAATTGATACCGGGTCTTCAGCCACACCCCAATCAGCAGCATGCCCAGAACGATGGAGACAAGAATCAGGTTGAGTTTGTGTTCGATGAAGAAAACGACACCCAGAACGGCCGCACTGACCCAAAAGGCGACCACGGCGGCCACCCATTGGGTCCGCAGGGTCTTGCCGGCTCTGGACCACTGCGACCATGGATCCAAATCAGCCTCGGCAGACTGGAACGCTTTCCCGCAGCCGGGGCAGACTTGCGTTCCCGGAGGCAGCTCGTGTCCGCAATCGGGGCAGGTTGTCGAGAAGGTTACTCTTGCTTCACTCATGGTTGAACCGCATTCCAAAAGACGTTGGGCTGAGGTGCACGCCGGGTGGCAATGATTGCACGGGCGTCCATTCTAGCGCCTTGTGTGGCGATCGGTGCAGTGCTGATTGCGTGCGCATGGAAGCGGCTGTTGATGCCGCCCCGGGGAAATGCCGGCCAAAGCCGGCAGCCAGTGCAATGCCCCGGCATCCTGCGCTATTGACTATTGCGGAAGCCTATAGTTCGAGCACGTCGCCTGGGACAGAGGCCTGCAAGTGCAACTCGGATTCAAGTCGGTTACGGAAGGCCTGTTCGGATTCAGACTCTCCATGCACCACGTGAATCCGGGGATTGCTCTTGAAGTTGCCGACCCAGCGCATGAGGTCGTCTGCATCCGCATGTGCGGACAGGCCGCCAACCGCATGAATTCTCGCTTTGACCGGGTACTCATTGCCATGGCCCTTGACGCTCACCAAAATTGACCCGGGTTTTACTCAAAAAACTGACCCATCCGATTTTCGAATCGGTCCCCTCGGTCTGATTTCCGGACAACAAATTTTTCCGTTTTACTAAGCCAGGCGTTTGCTGGCTGATTGTCATCGAGTTGCCCGCGTCACAACCTTCAAGCGAGGAGTCTTCTCCGCGGGAGGTGCGCCATGTGAGCCTGCTGGCGGGGCGACTGTTTGATGCCGAGGGGCATCGGTTGACGCCGAGTCATGCGGTGAAGGGTGGGAAGCGATATCGATATTACGTCTCGCAGGCACTGACGGTCGGGCGGGCGGCCGATGTCACCAGCGCGCGGCGGATTCCGGCGGGTGAGCTGGAGCAGTTGGTGATGCAACGCCTTCAGCAGTTTTTCGAAGACCGCGGCGCATTACTCTTGGCGTTGGACGGTCAGGTCGAGGCCGCAGATGCACTGGCCGCGTTGATCGAACGAGCCACCGCGCTATCGGTCTCGTGGCCGACACTGACGCCAGTCGATCTGAGAGCCCTGGTGATGTCCTTGGTAAAACAGGTTAGCGTGCACGCAAAGCAGGTTCACATTGAGATCGTCCCGGCATCGCTCCAGACGGTGCTCACGCGTGAACCCGGCGACTGGCCCGGCGCTGCAATGAAGAAGGGTGACGACTCAGTGCGAGTCATGCGTCTCAATGTCTCGGCGACGCTCAAACGCGCAGGTATTGGTACCCGGATGGTCGTCGATGGGCGCGGTGGCTCGAACGACCGCACGACGCCAGACCCAACGCTGATGAACATGGTGGTCAAGGCGCACGACTTTCAGGTGCGCATCATGAAAAGCCGCGGCTCGAGTCTCCGGGAAGTGGCTCGGGCGGCCGGTATCACGCCCTCGTACTTCACGCGGTTGCTGCGCCTGTCGTACCTCGCACCGGACATCACCCGCGCCATCGTGCAAGGGTCCCAACCGCCGACGCTGACGGCGAGAGCGCTGGCGAAAGCCTCGCGATTACCGCTCGATTGGGACGAGCAGCAACGCCTACTCGGATTCGACTGACCGACATCTCGACGGCTGCGTATATCGGCAAGCCCCTTCCTCGGAAGGGGCTTTGTCGTTGTGCTCACGCGCAACTTCACTCGCTGAGGATGGTGCAAAGTGCAGCTCGAGTGCAGCCCAAGTGGTACCTGAAAAGTGGCCCGTAGAGACGATTGCGCGATGAGCCGTAAATCAGTGGGACCGAGGTGTCTCTGAGGACCACTGGTAGCTGCGGAATACAGCGCAAAGCCGCGGAATGCGGGGAGGTTTTTATGCGTGATAAAACACTTAAATGAATAACAAAAACAATGAGTTACAATTGGCGGAGAGGGAGGGATTCGAACCCTCGATACGCTATTAACGCATACACACTTTCCAGGCGTGCTCCTTCAACCGCTCGGACACCTCTCCTGATTCAACTTTTCTACTGAACGATTCTCGTGCTCCTGAGTGGTTGCCAGCCAGGCGGCTATCGCCGCTGGAGAGGGAGGGATTACTCCGGGCTTCCTGCCCTCCGCCCTTCGGGCCCGCCTGCAGCGGTTCAAAATCGTTCCCGACGATTTTGTCGAACCCTCGATACGCTATTAACGTATACACACTTTCCAGGCGTGCTCCTTCAACCGCTCGGACACCTCTCCGGTACGGGAACCACCGGCCAACGAAGGGAGACTTCGCACGGGACGGTTCACGGCGCGAAAGCGTATCGTGAATCGCCGGATGGTGCAATCCTGATGACAATGAAGGTCATTTCCCTCCGCCACCATCCGGCCGGAAGATCGTTGTCGGAAAGGGGGTTACCTTGTCTCCGAGTTCTGTGATCCGCGCGGCCCCCCTGCTCGTCACTTCGTCGATGCGGATCACCGAATGCATGGGAATTAGGCTCCGCCGGACGGATTCGAATTCGGACTTGAGTCGTTCCTCGGAGGGGTCTACGACCGGCGAATCCCGCTCGTCGAACACGAGTTGCTCGATAGTGACGAACCCCATGATATCGGAGGGGTAGACCTCGCGTGCGAATACCTCGTAGGCCTCGCCCTGATTGATGAACTTGACGCGATACAATGGTTTTTCCTTCACTTCCACTCACGCACTCCCCTCGGGCCGATGTCTCATACAACCACGATCTTCTCTTGCTCGAATCCCCGAACCTCCCTGTGCGCGTGGTATCCACGGGGGTTCCCGACCACACGGACATCGGATACGACATAGTCGACCGGATCATGGATGTGACCGTGGATCCAGAGGTCGATATCGTTATCCGACAGCAGTTCGTTCAACTCGTTGCAATAGGCATAGCGGATCGGATCTTGTCCCCGGTTCCTGAACCAGCTTTGCAACAGGGGGGCGTGGTGCGTCACCACCACCGTGTGCCCGTCGTGTGGACGGGACAGTTCCTCACGCAGCCAGGCCCTGGAAGCGACATTCCTTTCGATGATGTCCTCGGGAATCATGCCACGCAATCCGACCGAGATATATCGAAAATCATTCATGGCCAGGAACACCTGTGCCATCTCGAGTTCGTCCGCGCCGCTGAAATCGGTCCACAGGGTACAACCGAGGAACCGGCAGTCACCGATCGTGACCGAACGGTTCTCGAGAAACTCGATGTTCGACCCCCGGGTCCTGTCCCGCAGCTCGCCTTCGAGGGCCGAGAGGTCGTGATGCCAGTACTCGTGATTACCACCCACGTAGATGACGGGGCAGGAAAACTGCTCCAGCCAGTCGAGCCCTTCGCAGCCGACGCCGATGTCGCCCGCAGCCACGAGTACGTCGGCCCGATCAGCCGTTACCTCCAGCGGCCCGAACTCCAGGTGGACGTCAGACAGGATCTGGATATTCATGGGACCTCATGCCCGAAGACCATCCGCCGGCACAATTGTCACCGCCGTGCGCGAACGCCATGCCGAGGTGATTCACCTTTCCGGACGGCCAGTTCAAACTTTCTGGTCCGCCATGAACAGCCAGGTCTCGATGACCGAATCCGGATTCAGCGATATACTGCCGATGCCCTCCTGCATCAGCCATCGGGCAAGGTCGGGGTGATCCGAAGGTCCCTGCCCGCAGATCCCGATGTATTTCCCCCGCGCCGTGCACGCCTGAATGGCCTGATGGATCAGCGCCTTGACGGCCGGATTGCGCTCGTCGAATGAGGCCGCCACGAGTCCCGAGTCCCGGTCCAGGCCCAGGGTCATCTGCGTCAGATCGTTCGATCCGATCGAATACCCGTCGAAATGCTCCAGGAATTCTTCCGCCAGGATGACGTTTGAGGGGATCTCGCACATCATGATCACACGCAGTCCATTTTCACCCTTTTTCAGCCCGTTCTCCGTGAGCAGTTCCAGCACACGGGCCCCCTCCTCGACGGTGCGCACGAAGGGGATCATGACCTCCACGTTTCCGAGCCCCATCTCCTCGCGCACGATCTTCAGGGCGCGACATTCCAGCTCGAAGCAGTCCCGGAAGCTCTCCGACACGTAGCGGGAGGCGCCGCGGAACCCGATCATCGGATTTTCCTCTTCCGGCTCGTATCGGCCCCCGCCCATCAAGTGGGCATATTCGTTCGACTTGAAGTCCGACATGCGAACGATGACCGGATCAGGTGCAAACGCCGCGGCCAGGGTCGCGATACCCTCGACGAGTTTGTCCACGTAGAAATCTACCGGGCCGGGATATCCCGCCGTCTTGCGAGAGATCGACTCTTTCAGTTCGGCCGGCAGGGCGTCGAACTCGAGCAATGCCTTGGGGTGCACGCCGATCATGTTGTTGATGATGAATTCGAGCCGGGCGAGTCCTATGCCGGCGTTGGGAATGGCGGCGAAGTTGAATGCCTGCTCCGGGTTCGCCACGTTCATCATCACCTTGAGCGGCAGGTCAGGCATCCGGTCCAGTTCGATGCGCTGGATCTCGAACGCGAGTTCGCCCCGGTAGATATGTCCGGTGTCACCTTCTGCGCAGCTTACCGTGGCAGGCTGCCCGTCCGGCACCCGTTCTGTCGCGTCACCGCAACCCACGATCGCGGGTATCCCCATCTCTCGAGCGATGATCGCCGCATGGCAGGTGCGCCCGCCCCGGTTGGTGACAATCGCGCTGGCCCGCTTCATGATAGGCTCCCAGTCGGGGTCCGTCATGTCGGTGACCAGCACATCCCCCTTCTGCACGCGGTCCATCTGGCCAAGGTCCGTGATGACCCGCGCCGGACCCGCGGCGATACGCTGGCCAACCGAACGGCCAGTGGTCAGCGCCTCCCCCTGTTCCAGCATCCTGAACCTTTCGATGGCACGGGTCTGCCGGCTCTTCACCGTTTCAGGACGCGCCTGGACGATGAAAAGACCGCCGTCGACCCCGTCCCGCGCCCACTCGATATCCATGGGGCGACCGTAGTGCTGCTCGATCAACACGGCCTGGCGCGCCAGTTCCTCCACGTCCTGCGCATCGATGCAGAAACGCGCCCGGTCCACCTCGTCCACGTCTCGCGTCACGACGGCATCCCCACCATCGCCGTAGACCATCTTGATCGCCTTCTCACCCCGGTTGCGAAGCAGCATGGCGCGCTTTCCGGCCGCAAGCGAGGGCTTGTACACATAGAATTCGTCGGGATTGACCGCGCCCTGCACCACCGTCTCACCCAGTCCGTAACTGCCGGTGATGAAAACGACGTCCCGAAATCCCGACTCGGTGTCGAGCGTGAACATCACACCACTCGCCGCGAGGTCGCTTCGTACCATGCGTTGCACGCCCGCGGACAACGCCACATCGGAATGCGCGAATCCCTGGTGGACCCGGTAGGCGATGGCGCGGTCGTTGAACAGCGATGCAAAGACCTGCCTCACGGACTCCAGCACAGGGTCCAGGCCTGTGACATTGAGATAGGTCTCCTGTTGCCCTGCGAACGAGGCATCGGGAAGGTCTTCGGCGGTGGCCGAGGAACGGACCGCAACCGAAACGCCAACGCCGGCTTCCGACTCGAGTTTGCGGTACGCCCGCGTGATGCTGTCCTCCAGATCGGCGGGGAAACTCGATTCGTTGATCCACCCGCGAATCATGGCGCCGGTTCTGACCAGCTCCTTGACGTCCTCGACGTCCAGACTGTCCAGCGCCTCGTTGATCCGTTTCGTCAATCCCGCGTGTTCGATGAAGGCGCGATAGGCATCGGCCGTCGTGGCAAACCCACCGGGCACCGTGACACCCAGACCGGACAGGTGGGTGATCATCTCGCCCAGCGATGCATTCTTCCCCCCGACACGGCCGACGTCATTCATGCCAAGGGTCTGCAATTCCACTACCAGTTCGTCCATCTCGACCTGCCTTGCGTTAGTATTTGATCATGTAACCATGCGCATATAACGTAGCGTGATCCTTCTCGAGATTCACGCTTGCGGGCCATTCTGGTTTACCCAAACCAAACCAGAATGGCCCGCGTGGTTTGCGGAATTCAGGCCGTTACGAAAAACGGCGGTTATCCTGATTGCGACCGGGGAATCACCAGGCGACTCTGACGAACCCAAGAGGCTTTCTCTTCGATGCAGGCCGTATTCTACATTTCAAACAGGACGGCGATCACCGCGGAAACCATGGGGCACAGTCTGCTGGCCCAGTTCCCGGGCACGATGTTCAGGGAGATCACTGTGCCCTACATCGATACCCCGGAAAAGGCCGCTGCCGCGATTCAGCAAATCCGACAGGTCGCCGGGGAGTCCTCCGGACTACCCCTGGTGATCAGCTCCCTGGCCGATCCCGAAATCCGCGAAATCTTCCTGCAATGCGAGAAAGCGATCGTGCTCGACCTGTTCGACAACTTCCTGCCAGCCCTGTCGGAAACACTGGGTATCCAGCCGATCCACCGGGAAGGCCCCTCACACCGCATCTCGAACCGTGGCAGATATGATTCGCGCATCAAGGCGATGAACTTCACCCTGCTCCACGACGACGGTGGTTATACACGTCACTACGATCAAGCCGACATCATACTCGTCGGCGTATCGCGATCGGGCAAAACACCAACCTGTATCTATCTCGCGCTGCAATTCTCGATCAGGGCCGCCAACTATCCACTGACCGAGGACGATGTCCGCTCTACAAACCTGCCGCAGATCCTGAGCGGCCACGTCGGGAAGCTTTACGGTTTGACGACGGATCCGGAACGGTTGCATCAATTCCGCAGTGAGCGGCGCCCCGAGAGCCGCTACGCCTCGCTGGCTCAGTGCAGATCCGAGATCCGCGCCGCGGAGGGCCTGTTTCTCGACCACGGGATCCCGTTTCTGAACACCGGCACGCGCTCAATCGAGGAGATCGCTACGAGTATCGCGCAGGAACGCGGACTTCGCACGCCGGGGCTGGCCGGGTGACACCGAGGACGTGATCTTCTCTCACCCTGACGGCAATCTGATATGCAGATGGATCCTGGCCGACTTTCGCTGCTGCTGAAATCCTCAATGCGGTGAGAAATACGGCCGCGACGATAACACAATCCGCATTGGCCTCCCAACATGACCCAGCTTTTTCCTGAACACCGCAGATACCGGAGACGCCCCTGCCGATGTGCACCGACACGCCCTGCGGATTGATCTATTATTGAGGGCAAACACCGGGGGAAGCCGCCCGACCGGTGGATTGCCGGAAGAACCCGGCGCCTACGCGGCCTGCGCGAGAAGAATCGATGACTGACACCCACATCCACGCCCTCTCCCCCCAGCAGGCCTGGCAAATGATTCATGACGACCCCCGTGCACTGCTGATCGATATCCGTTCGTCGATGGAATTTCTTTTCGTGGGGCACCCGGTCGGGGCCGTCCACATCCCGTGGATCGACGAACCGGAATGGATGGTAAATCCTCATTTTGTCGCCGAGGTTCGCAAGTTGCTCCTGGGCGGCGCCGTGTGTGATTCGGACGAAGGCTGCGCCCCGATCATCCTGATCTGCAGAAGCGGCAAGCGTTCGAAGGAAGCCGGAAAGGCGCTTCACGCGGACAATCTGACGAACGTCTACCACGTGGAAGAGGGCTTTGAAGGCGAACTGGACGACCACCACCACCGCAGCACCTCGGGAGGCTGGCGCTACCGCGAATTGCCGTGGGAACAGTGCTAGCGCAAGATGAATCGAGAAAGTCCCGTACCCGGGGACAGCGGAGGCCGGCCGCATGGCGTCCCTGAAGATGGGCAAGTCAATGCGCGCGGAACGCAGGGGACGCATCACCGGACAGGACGCAGCGGCAACATTCGAAAAGGACTCTCGTGAGACCGCAATTTTTTGATCTCGGCCACGATGTGGTCTGCGTGGACAGCGGATATCAGCGCCCCGGTCTGGCCGCGATCTATCTGGTCGTCGAGGGCGGGCGGGCCGCCGTGATCGACACCGGAACCGCCAACAGCCTCCCCTACGTGGTGCAGTCTCTCGAGCATCGGGGGATCGCTCCGGAAGCCGTCGCGTACGTCATGCCGACTCATGTCCACCTCGATCATGCAGGTGGGGCGGGAGCACTTGTCAGGGCCTTCAGAAACGCGCAGCTCGTGTTACACCCGCGCGGGGTCAGGCATATGGTCGACCCTTCCCGGTTAATCGAAAGCGCGACCGCAGTATACGGAGAAGCGGAATTCGAGCGGCTTTTCGGGACGCTGCCCCCGGTAGCGGAGGACCGGATTCTGGTCGCCGAAGACGAACTTGTCCTCGATCTCAACGGCCGGCGGCTGCAGATCCTGGATACCCCGGGGCACGCGCGTCACCACTACTGCGTGTACGACGAACGCTCCCGGGGCTTGTTTACCGGCGACACGTTCGGCCTGAGCTACCCGGAAGTCGAGGGTGGCGACGCTCCCTTTATATTTCCCACCACGACGCCGGTACAGTTCGACCCGGTTGCATGGGGCCAGACACTTGACCGGTTTCTGACATACCCGGCGAAACGGATGTATCTCACCCACTTCGGCAAGCTGGAAAACGTCAATCGAATGTCGGATGATTTACGCCGCCGGATCGAAGCCCACGTGGAAATCGCGAAGGCGGCGGGAGAAGCACAGAACCGCGAGAACCGGATTCTGGATGACCTGAGGGACTACCTGGTCTCGGAACTGCGACGTTGCGGCAGTGCGACGAGCCCGGAACGGGCACTGTCGATTTATGGAATGGATCTGAAACTGAATGCCCAGGGGCTGGGCGTGTGGCTGGACCGGTCGCGCTGATCAACCGGCAGCGCGACCGGTCCCCACGGAAGGGTGCAGTTACGCGACTTTCATGCGAAAGTCGTGCCCCCTGAGTTTCGGAAGGTCACCGCGGAGCTGCAGATACTCGATCACCTGATCCACACACTCATTCAGCGGCTTGCTGCCCGTATCCACGACGATCTCGGCGTTCTCGGGTATCTCGTAAGGCGAGGAGATTCCGGTGAAGTCCTTGATTTCGCCGGCACGCGCCTTCTTGTACAGGCCCTTGACGTCCCTGGATTCGCATACATCGAGAGACGCATGGCAATGGATCTCGATGAAATCCCCTTCCGGGGCGAGATCCCTGACCCGCTGGCGGTCCGCACGGAACGGGGAGATAAACGCCGTCAGCGAAATCACACCGGCGTCGAGAAATAGCTTCACCATTTCCCCGATACGACGAATGTTTTCCTTACGGTCATCTTCCGAGAAGGTCAGGTCGCCGCAAAGCCCGTGGCGAACATTGTCACCGTCCAGCACGATCGTCCGTGAATTGAGATTATGTAGCCGCTCTTCCACGGCGTGGGCCAGGGTCGATTTACCCGCTCCCGACAGTCCCGTGAACCATAAAATGACGGCCTTGTGTCCGTTCTTACGCTCCCTCATCTCTCGCGATACTGAAGCGTCGTGCCATACCGTGTTGCTGCTCTTCTGCACTATTGTGCTCCTTGATGTCAACGTTTAACCCAACAGAAATCCACTTGCGTTTCCGATGGTTACGTTATCCCTTAACGCCACGCCCGTTTGGCAAACCGATCACAACTTTCATCATGCTGCGCCGGAAGTGCACATGGAATCCGCAAAATTCCAATCCATACTACAATAAAAAACCCTATCAGAATATCCTTATACAGATACCTCCCCGGTTGCCCTGCCAGCCTTTCGTGACCCGAACAGCACGTCGTACGCCTCCAGCAGCCGGGGTACCTCGTACCGCCACTCGAGTTCGTCCTCGATCCGCCGTCGCCCGAACTTCCCCAACCTGACCCGCTTTTCGGGATCGTCAATCAGTTCAACGATCTTTTCGGCAAGGTCCTTTTCGTCGTTTTGGGCCGCATAAAGGGATGCCTCCTGCGCGGAAAACCGGCCTTCGGTCAGATCGAACTGAACGATCGGCTTACCCAGCGCCATATACTCCATGATTTTGTTCATGGTGGACTTGTCGTTCATATCGTTGGCCACGTCCGGATTGACACACACCTCGGCGGTATTGAGCATCTCCAGCAATTGCTGGTCGGGGACACGACCGGTGAAGGTCACATAGTCCCCGACTTCCAGTTCCCGGGCGTAGGCCTCCAGTTCATCGAGCTCGGTGCCTCCACCCACCAGGCCGAACTGAATATCTCCCCTTCCCATATTGACCACAATATGACGAACCGACCGGAGCAGATAGTCGATGCCCTCCTGCTGACCCATCACGCCGACGTAACCGACGAGAAATTTCCTGCCGTTTTTCAATGCCGGCACCGGATCAATGATCCTGAGCCTGTCGAGGTTGGGTCCGCTACGCACCACGAAGACCCTGTCTGGATCCATACCACCCCGCTCGATGGCAATCCTGCGGTACGACTCGTTGGTGGCGATGGACACGTCGGCAACGCGAAACGTCCATCGCTCAAACGCCACCATCAGCTTGTAGAAAAAGTCGCGGCGTCCGAACTTCGCCTCGTACAACTCCGGATTGATGTCGTGGTGATCGAACAGATACCGCTTTCGGAACAGCTTGAAGAACATGCCGATGAGAAAGATGTTGTCCGGCGGATTGCAGGCATGTATTGCGTCGAAGCCGTGCTTGAAAAACACCTTCCAGGCAAACACAAACTCCCAGAACAGCGCCGTGGAGTACTCCAGGGCATAGCCGACCGCGCCGCTGCCCTCAATCGGCAGCGGGTGCCTGTAGATATTGATGCCGTCGATGACCTCGCTTGAGTCCCGGTAGTCCTTGCCCTTGGGGCAAATGATAGATACCTCGTACCCGGCCTGTTTCAACGTCGTCGCCTCCTGCCAGACCCTTCGGTCGAAGGGTACCGGCAGGTTCTCGACGATGAACAGTACGCGTCGGGGCTTACCAGCAGATGCCATCGTAACGCTCGTCCGATCTCAGGGAATCATCGATCCGCACGAGATCGACCACCACCTGCCGGTCGCCGACACGACCGGGAACATCACGAAATTCCGGGTCTCCGTTGCCGATGACGATGGAGTCGGCGCCGTCGACCGCCTCGTCGAGCGTGTCGACCATCAACCGGGATATATGCGGAATCTTGTTCAGGATAAAATCCTTGTTGGCGCCGGTCAGGGCCGCCATGCTGACGTTACGGTCGTAGATGCTGAGCTCGTAGCCCTTGCCCAGCAGCCGTTCGATAAGTTCCACGATCGGGCTTTCCCTGAGGTCGTCGGTACCGGCCTTGAAGCTCATACCCAGAATGGCAACCTTCCTGCCTTCCTGACTCATGACCATATTAATGCCCTTGTCGACCTGTCGCTCGTTGCTGGGAAGGATAGCCTGAAGAATGGGCAGGTCGAGGTCCATGCTCTTCGCCTTGTAGGTCAGGGCCCGTACGTCCTTGGGCAGACAGGAACCGCCAAAGGCAAAACCGGGTTTGAGATAGTAGGGCGACAGGTTCAGCTTGGTATCCTGGCAAAAAATATCCATCACCTTGTGGCCATCGATGCCCAGGGGTTTGCAGATATTGCCGATTTCGTTGGCGAATCCGACCTTGAGCGCGTGCCAGACGTTGTCGACATATTTGACCATCTCCGCGGTCTCCACACTGGTCCTGATCAGCGGGGCGTCCAGGTCCTTGTACAGTTCCGCCAGCTTGTCACCGGCCGCCGGATCGGTTTCACCGATCACGGTCTTGGGGGGATGGTAGTAGTCGTAGACGGCCGTTCCTTCGCGAAGAAACTCGGGGTTGTTGCAGACACCGAATTCCTTGCCCGCGCCCTTGCCGGAACTCTCCTCGAGCGTGGGAATCACGAGATCCCGCATCGTTCCCGGCAGCATGGTGCTGCGCAATACGACGGTGTGAAATTCCGACTTGTCCCGGATTGCCGCCCCGATCTCCTCACAGACCAGTCGCACGTACCGCAGATCGAGACTGCCATTGTAGTTGCTCGGTGTGCCGACACAGACAAGCGAGATCTCCGTTTCGTTGACCGCCTCGCGGGAGTCCTTGGTCGCGCTCAGTCTTCCCTGTTCGGCGGATTCCTTGATGATCTCCCCGATGTCCTTTTCGATGATCGGCGTCTTGCCGGCATTGATCAGGTCTACCTTGGTGGTGTTCGGGTCCACGCCGATGACCCTGTGTCCGTCATTGGCAAGACAGCCCGCTGACACGGCGCCTACATACCCTAATCCAAATACACTAATTTTCATGTCGGCCCTCAAGTTTGGATGGAATCACGCGATCTGCATGGGTCGCGTCTCAATGACCACATTCAGTTCGCTAACTGATTCAAACACGAAGAAATTGGGAAATCCGATCTCACCAGGAAGCGCGATGCACCCCTGCGATTCCGGTTACCGAAAGCAACCTGAACCGTCCACACCCGATTACGTCAGCGCGCAAGTGTCAAACTGAAGCGTGTGGCGGGGTCAAACCCGCACCGTGCTCCCTAGCCACAATCCACAATCCGTTCGCCGGCACCTCAAGGGACAGGCATTCCAACCCGCCCCAAAAGCCAGGCTCCCTCCGAACCGTGGTGAGCCCTCGAATTTGTAACCTTCGCAGGGACGACTAGCTGTCGTCCGGAAATTCAAGCTCGATTGTAGTCCCCAGGCGTGTTGTGCCCTCTATCTGTGATTTCCACACGACGGTACAGGCGGGTGCCTTGACATCGAAACGCCGCGAGATCCAGCCGCCCGGGGGAGATTCACTCTGGTTCAGCAGGAGGCACTCGACATCCTCTTCCTGCGGTGTGAACGTGACGCATACACCGGCGTTTTCCACAAGAATGCTGGAACCGCGTGTGCTGATGCGACAATGCTCCCCGAAATGCCAGACTCGCTCGACCGTATGCCGATCCTCGCACGTGAGCCTGTCCACGACGCGGACGCGATTGTCCGCCTTGTCCAGCCACATATCGCGGTAGTGAATCACTGAATCGGGCAATGATTTGTAACCGTCGTGCAAGCCACGAAATACGTCAAGTTTCTCCCCGGGCTCCCACTTCCGACATTCTGCGCTTGCGTGCTTGACCCACATGAAATTGCCACCGATCACCGACTGGTTCTTGCCATCCACCACGACGGTATTGTGCGCGGCCGTTCCCCGGAAATAGTTTCTCCAGCGTGGAAGCGTGTGATACGAATACGTACCAGGATCTACCAGAATCTCCCGGCCCGCGACCGACATCGTGAAAGCCAGCGCGTCAGCGTGCCCGTGCGCCGCGATACTCAGGTATCCAAGTTCTCCGGAATCAACAATCATCCGGATCTCCCTGTCCGTCTCGAAATTCGAGCCCATGACGTAATACCCGCCATCTGCGAACGCCCTTCGAACCGGTAGCGGTTCATCCTCGTGTACTAGCGAATCGTAGCGTTCGTCGGCGGTTGCCCCCAACAACCATCGGGTCTTGTCGTCCAGCTTGCCGGCCTTCGACTTGAATTCGGGCCGATCAAACAGCAGTGCGCCCGTCGCCAGCAACGAGCGATAGGGACAGAATGCCGGATCCATGGAGAACTGGACGACATAGCCATCATCCGCGTCCCCGATCATGGGAACGTTTCCGGATACGTCCATGATCGAGGCGATGAAATCCAGCATCAACTCGATCCTGCGCCAGTACTCGGGGGGGAATTCGACATCACACGCCTTGCCGGCCAGCGCCGAAACCAGGAGAAAATCCAGCACGAACTGCTGATAGGAAACGGCCTGCTCGCGATTGACACCATCCGGACCGTTCTGAGCGAGGGCTTCTCTGTTGAGGATCTCGAAGGCCCGATTCCGCCAGGCATCCATTTCATCCCAAAAAGGCCAGGTGCATGCAGCAACGAACAGCCCGGCTGCTTCACCGATCAGGTGATTGTTCGCGGACGAGTACTTTGAAAAGCGACTTGAGATGAAATCCGCATGCTGAAAAATGGACTCCAACCAGCGTGTCCGGAACCGTCTCCCTTCACTGCCTTCAAACAAGGCCGAAGACGAACCGCCGATCAGCTGCCATGTGACGGACCAGTTGATCAGTCGGATCCCGAGTTCCAGGGAACTGGACCAGTTCGGCCCCTTCAAATGCGGGCACTGGTCCAGCCAGGACTCGAGCTGCTCGCGCAACCCGACAAGATATTCACTCGATCCCGTCAAATGCCAGGCCTGCGCAAGACGCACCATCTGGTAATGGCGGTTCAGCTCCCAGAGATACTTGATGTTCCCAACGAGTTTCTCGTCCCGGTAGTCGAGACTCAAACCGAAGGTCAGGGGTGCGGTGGTCCCGGTCAACGGATCTGTGTTCCAAGATGGCTGCGAACCAACATTGCACGCATCGATGGCGAACAATCGCATTTTTCCGTCCATGAGGGTGCGTGCCTGCGCCAGATAGGCGTCGGCAACAAATTCATGGCCTGGCGCAAGCCAGTTTCCCCGATCTCTGGCAATCGCCGGCTTTCTGACATGCTGAACAGAGTCCATGCCGGCCTGCTGGAACAGGGTCCGCACATTGCCCTTGACGCGGTAGAGCACCTCGCCGGGTGACATCATCCTGAGACGGTTCAAGTACCAGTCGATCTGTTGCATCTATCCTGCCTTCCCTTCATGCCCCTGCAATCTCGGCACGGTAACGCACGCCAACCTGACCCGCTGGTTCCTTGTCACTGAACGCTTTATGTCACCGTTACGCACCATGCGCGTTTTCCTGTTCTATCTGGTGCGAAACCAAATAACCCGACCCCTTGATCAATCTACACCTTATGATGTCCTTGGCATTGGCGTCCCCGTGGGCCGCATCGGGCCACGTGACTGCGGTAGCAAACACGCATCCGGCAAGAACCCGGATGGTGACCGGCACATCCGGGTCGACCGATTCGGATCAGGCGGACTTGCCCTCCGCATTCCGGCGTTCCTGCTCGGCAATCTGTTGCCTGATCTCAGCCATATCCAGCGCCTTCGCCTTGCCCAGGATGTCCTCGAGCTGCGCGGGAGACAACATGCCCGGCTGCGAAAAGAGAAGAATCTGTTCCCGCAGCAACATCAGGGTGGGAATGGAACGTATCTGGTACGTGGCGGCAAGTTCCCGCTCGGCCTCGGTATCAACCTTGCCGAACACTACGTCGATGTGATTCTCGGAAGCAGACTCGAAGATTGGCGCAAAACTCTTACAGGGCCCACACCATTCCGCCCAGAAATCAATAATGACAATGTTATTGTTTTCTATCTGCTCGCTAAAATTATCTTTGGTAAACGCAACGGTTGCCACAAGAGCCTCCAACAGTCACCTTATATATCAAACTATTAGCGGTCCAACCCTACGGGAATGGCGACCGAATTACAATTGGGTTCGTCAATACCGTGAACCGCGGAAACAGCGTTGCAAACGCCTCTGATGCCGATATGCCGGGGAAGCCAAACACGCTCAACCCGCTGATTATTAAATTAATAATTCCACCCACCCTGACCGGAAGGATATTTTTCAATCTGGCACGCTCCGTGTCACCGGAGACTCGTCCACGGCGGGGCTTCCCGCGGGTCCTGCACGAGCCGCGCCTCTTTCGCGCCCGCCGTCCGGCTACCGATTTTCCTGTGCCCCCCAACGCGAAGACAGGTCGTGCGCGATCCCGACCTGATCGAGCACCCTCGCCACCACGAAATCGACGAGGTCTGACACCGTCTCCGGGCACAGATAGAAGCCGGGATTGGCCGGCAGAATGACGACACCCAGACGAGCCAGCCCCAGCATGTGTTCCAGGTGAATTGCGGAAAACGGTGTTTCACGTACCACCAGGACCAGTCGGCGTCCCTCTTTCAGCACGACGTCGGCAGCCCGCTCCAGCAGGCTGCGACTCATCCCCGTGGCTACCGCCGCCAGCGTGCCCGTCGTGCACGGACAGACAATCATGGCATCCGGGGCCGAAGTGCCACTTGCCACGGGCGCGGTCCACTCGTCCTGCCCGAAAACCCTCAGCTGACCCTCTGCCGCAGCGTAACGCTCGCTCAGCAGCCGCTGAATTCCAGCCGGCCTTCCCGGAAGATCAATGTCAGTTTCGGAGCCGAGGACGATCTGCCCCGGCCGGGAAATCATCAGGTACACCCTGACACGCGCCGCCAGCAGCGTCTCGAGCAAACGGATTGCGTATGCGGCCCCCGAGGCCCCGGTGATGGCAAGAGAGATGGTCTTTTCGAATCGATTCATATTGGAGACCCAGTCCCTGAAGACATCATCGTCAACTCAGGCGATTGCCGGAAAATGACATACCAGATTGCGCAGGATTTTCGTTCGTCTTCAAGGCGCGACAACAGGCGCATAGTCGATCTATGTAACGGTTGTCGCAACACAGGAGACGGATGAAAAGACAAACAGGATGGTATGTCATTTGACAGAAATCGCCTTAGGTGGCGGGGTTTCTTACGTCCATGCGACTGGCGATCTTGGCGGGCAATCCTCCGAACCCGCCATTGCTCATGAACACGACGTGGTCGCCGCGACGCAGTTCTCCCGGCAGCCTGTCGGCCAGTCCTGTGACGTCTTCCACCACCTCGCCCCTGCCGCCGAGTTCATTCGCAATCACATCCAGGTCCCATTCAAGATCCGGTGGCCTGCAAAGGTACACCCTGTCGGCGCAGGCCAGCGACCCGGCCAGGCCATCCCGGTGCACCCCCATGCGCATACTGCTGGATCTCGGTTCGAGCACAGCGATCAACCGGTCGCGGCCAACCTTTGCCCTGAGACCTTCCAGCGTCAGCCGGATCGCCGTGGGATGGTGGGCGAAATCGTCGTATATGGTAACACCGGCGCCCCGCCCCACGACCTCCAGGCGGCGGCTGGCGCTGAGAAAGCCCGACATGGCATCCACCGCCACCCCCGGTTCCACGCCAACGTGCGCCGCGGCCGCCAGCGCCGCGAGTGCGTTTTCGACGTTGTGGATCCCGCTCTGGCCCCAGTTGACCGAGCCGACCGGAACTGCCCCGCGGGTCACTGAAAAACGTGAACCGTCTGCGGACAGTAACGTTGCCTGCCACTCGGCCGAAGCATCGTCGACGGAGAAAGTTTGCCTCGGAGTCCAGCATCCCATGCCGAGGGTTTCCTCCAGATTCCTGTCACCCGCCCTGCTGACGATCAGCCCGTTGCCGGGAACCACACGAATCAGATGGTGAAACTGACGCTGAATGGCGCCCAGGTCGTCGAAAATATCGGCGTGGTCAAACTCCAGATTGTTTAGAACGAGCGTCCGCGGTCCGTAATGGACGAACTTCGAACGCTTGTCAAAAAACGCTGTGTCGTATTCGTCGGCCTCGATGACGAAGTAGGGGCTATCGGTCAATCGGGCCGAAAGCCCGAAATTTCTCGGTACCCCGCCGACCAGAAAACCCGGGGCAAACCCGGCGCACTCAAGGACCCAGGCCAGCAGGCTCGACGTCGTGGTCTTTCCATGGGTGCCCGCCACCGCCAGGACATGACGGTCCTTCAGCACATGCTGGCTGAGCCACCGCGGACCCGAGTCGAACGGGACGCCCTCGTTGAGAATGTGCTCGACTACCGGATTTCCCCGTGTCATGACATTTCCCACGATCACGCAGTCCACACCCGATTCGAGGTGATCCACCTCGTAACCCTCGAGCAAGCGGATGCCCGCTGACTCCAGCTGGGTGCTCATCGGAGGGTAGACATTGGCATCCGAACCAGAGACTTCGTGTCCGGCCTCGCGGGCGATCAGCGCAATGCCGCCCATAAAGGTCCCGCAGATCCCCAGAATATGAATATGCATGCCGCCGGCGACTCTCTCGTTTGCGTCCCGATTCATTGACGCGGTAGGGATCCAGGTATGGATGCGTTGACCATCGACCACGCGCGAACCTCGGCGTCTACCCGGTCGTCGAACCCGGAAACGCCAGACCCATCACCAAGGCACTCAAGACCAGGTAGCCCAGGCTCACGAACAGCCCCGTCGGCAACGGGCGGGACAGGGCATGCCGGAAGATGTGTCCGTAGACCACGATCAACCAGCCGACGAGAAACAGGTAGCCAAAAGTCGCCGGCACATTGTCGACTCCCCTCGCGTCGCTTGTAGTCAGCGAATTGACGAGCGGCAACGCCACCAGTCCCATGATGACACCTGCTCCGGCCAGCGCAGTCAGGGTCTGGCCGAATCGCGCCCCGTAACCGGCAATGCGCAGTACCAGCCATGTATAGATCGCGAGCATCGCGACATCCAGCGCGGTCTGCATCGTACCGCTCGCAACGCCGTAAAGCGGAACGGCCAGGAACAGCCCGACCAGGGCGTAGCCGACAAGCGTCAGGACCAGCAGGGTACGGGAGTCCGGAAGGTCCTGAGGGACGGATGTCAGCAGGCAAATATTGACGAATGGCCTGAACAGGCCGCCCACCTGGGAGACGATCGATGGGCCTGTCACTGGATCAGGTCACCAGTTTGTAACAGGGTTCATAGCGCGTGCCCGGAAGTTTCATACGGGACTGCGCGACAAATCCGTCAAGCAGGTCATCGAGTGGTTGCATGACATCCCTGTCACCCCGCATTTCGAACGGGCCGTGTGCCTCGATGGCGCGTATCCCCTCGACCTTCACATTCCCCGCCACGATGCCCGAAAACGCGCGGCGCAGATCCGCGGCCAGGGCGTGCTTGTCCTGATCGCGATGTAATGCCAGGGAGGCCATGTTTTCATGATTCGGGACGAAAGGCCTCTGGAATGCCTCGTCGACACTCAGCAGCCAGTTGAAGTAGTAGGCGTCGCTGTACTCGCGCCGGTACCCGCGCACCTCCTCTATCCCTCGCCGCAATTCGCGTGCAACCAGGGGGGCATCATCAATAATGATCTTGTAGCGTTGCTGCGCCTCGAAACCGAGTGTCGCACCGATGAATTCGTGTATGCGGGTGAAATAATCGCCAGTGTCCGCGGGCCCGGTAAAAATCAGCGGGAAGGGAACCTCGTTGTTTCCCGGATGCAGCAGGATCCCGAGCAGATACAGGATTTCCTCCGCCGTGCCCGCTCCGCCCGGAAATACCACGATCCCGTGTCCGACCCGAACGAAAGCCTCGAGGCGCTTTTCGATGTCCGGCATGATCACCAGTTCGTTCACGATGGGGTTGGGAGACTCCGCGGCGATAATCCCCGGCTCGGTGATGCCGAGGTAACGGCCGGAGTACGTTCGCTGCTTGGCGTGCCCGATGGTCGCTCCCTTCATCGGGCCCTTCATCGCACCGGGCCCGCAGCCCGTGCACACGTTCAGTCCGCGAAGCCCGAGTTCGTACCCGATGTCCTTGGTGTAATCGTACTCCTGGCGTGAGATGGAGTGCCCACCCCAGCACACCACCATGTTCGGGTTGGTCTGCGGAACCAGAATGCCTGCGTTTCGCAGGATGTGGAAGATGGCATTCGTGACGCCCGACGAACCCTCGAGGTCGTACTTCGGGTTGTTGCGGATCTCGTTACTGACATAGACCGTATCCCGCAGCACCGCGAACAGGTGCTCGCGGATCCCGCGGATCATTTCGCCGTCGACGAACGCCTCGGCGGGTGCATTGTGCAGCTCCAGCTTGATGCCGCGGTCCTGCTGAATGACACGGATGCTGAAGTCCGAAAACTCTTCCATGACCTGCTTGGCATTGTCCACGTGGGAACCCGAATTGAGCACCGCCAGCGAACACTGCCGGAACAGGTCATAGAGCCCCCCCTCACTGGTATCGCGCAGCTTGGCGACCTCGTCCTGTGACAGTACGTCGAGACTGCCGGCCGGCGTTATCCGCACCGATTCGATTATTTTCCGGAACATGGGCCTATGATAGACGTTCCAGGCGCCGTGATGGGGCCCGTCGCCGGTGATTGAACCTTGGGTGCCTCAGGCAATCGCCTTACGTCTGGCCCCGATTCGAAGGCGCAACGCATTGAGCCGGATAAATCCTTCGGCGTCGCGCTGATCGTAGGTGCCGGCATCGTCCTCGAAGGTCGCGATGTTCTCGTCGAACAGGGTGTCGGTCCCGGAGCGCCGACCGACCACCGTGACGTTTCCCTTGTAGAGTTTGAGCCGGACGTCGCCGTTGACCCTGGCCTGCGAGGCGTCGATCAGGTCCTGCAGCATGAGTCTCTCGGGGCTCCACCAGTAACCGTTGTAGATCAATGTCGCGTAGCGCGGCATGAGATCGTCCTTGAGGTGCGCCGCCTCCCGGTCCAGCGTGATGGATTCGATGGCCCGGTGCGCCCGAAGCAGGATCGTGCCGCCGGGGGTCTCGTAGCAACCCCGGGACTTCATGCCGACATACCGGTTCTCGACGATATCGAGGCGACCGACCCCGTGGGACCCTCCCAGCTCGTTCAGGTGCCGCAGCACCGCCGCGGGTGTCATCGAGCGCCGGTCTATGGCCACGACGTCCCCCCTCTCGAACGCAAGCTCCACGTAGACGGGCTGGTCCGGCGCGCGTTCGGGAGATACGGTCCAGCGCCACATGGATTCCTCGGGTTCGTTCCACGGGTCTTCCAGCAGATCACCCTCATAGGAGATATGCAGCAGGTTTGCGTCCATGGAATACGGCGACTTGCCGCCCAGCTTCTGCTCGATCGGTATCCCGTGGTGCGCCGCGTAGGTCATCAGCTTCTCGCGGGAGTTGAGTTCCCATTCCCGCCAGGGTGCGATGACCCTGACACCGGGCTTCAGCGCATACGCGCCCAGTTCGAACCGCACCTGGTCGTTGCCCTTGCCCGTGGCGCCGTGCGAGATCGCATCGGCGCCGGTCTCATTCGCAATCTCCACCAGGCGTTTCGCGATGAGCGGACGCGCGATCGAGGTGCCAAGCAGGTACTCCCCCTCGTACACGGCGTTTGCCCGGAACATGGGATACACGTAGTCCCTGACGAACTCCCCGGTCAGGTCCTCGATGTAAATCTCGTCCACGCCCATGGCCAGCGCCTTGGCTCGCGCGGGCTCGACC
>JAYENI010000250.1:0-22422 GCA_034722015.1 Pseudomonadota bacterium | reverse complement strand
TTCAACGCGGGGGTATAATCCGGTCGGTTTGCGGTCCGTGGGCCGTGTTGCGTGATCGGAATTCCGGGGTGAAGAGATGAGCTGGCGAGACAGGAATACTGAAGAGACCTATAGTGCGAAGGAGATCAACGAACACTTGGCCGAAGCGCTGCCCGAATGGCGTTTCGAGGACGGACATATTCGGCGCCGCTACGCCGTCACGTGATGGAAAAGCGCGCTGATGGTGACCAACGCGATAGGACACCTGGCGGAGGTCGCGTTTCACCACCCGGACCTGACGAAGTGCAGTCAAAAGTTTCCGGGTAATCCTTCTCTGGCCGCTACCTTGACTTTGACGGATACCATCTGTTTTTTCCCCGATTTGAAGATAATGGTCATATCGACCTTCCGTCCCTTGGTCAAGTACTCTCGCGGTCCCATTAACATCAGGTGTTTGCCACCGGGCTTTAAGTGAACCTGCCCATGTGCGGGGATAACCAGACCGGTCACTTCATGCATCTCCATCAGACCATCGACCCTGACCATTTCATGCATCTCGATGCTCTCGAAATCCTCGCTCTCGACCTTGAGCAGCGTCACCGCTTTCGGGCCGGTGTTCACCAGCGTCATATATCCGGCGTTTACCTTCGAACCGAGATGCGCTTCCTTCACCCATGGGTTCCTGATCGAAACTACATCATCGTCGGCCGGACCATCACGACCGGAAGTTAACGACGCTGTGACGGGCGTGGCGAAGTTCTTCTGCCTTGATCGGCCCAGAAATCTTCGCGTCTCGTCTTCGATATAGTCCAGCAAGGCCAGCGACTCGCCCTGGTTCAAACGCATGTTGGGCATGGCCAGATTGTTGTATCGCCTGTAGAGCGCCATCGCGGTGGGATCCTTGTTCTTCAGCATCTGGTCCGGCGCCTTCATCCAGTCGAGGAGCCACTGCATTTCCCGCCGCTGAGTGACTCCAAGCAAGTCCGGTCCCAGGGCCCCCGCCGGCTCGTTTCCTGAGAGTGAATGACAGGTGACGCAGCGCGTACGATAGATCTGTTCCCCACGGCTGATATTGCGCAACCTCGGTGCGTTGGCATAGTCGTCTCCCTTTGGCGGCGCCTTCCAGCCTGTGAGCCAGTTGCCAATCTGATCAGCCAGTACATGAGGGTTTTCGAACGGTGAGCGCGTCATCCACCGACCCGTGGCCTGATTGCCGATGATCATGTTCACATTGTGGTTGTTGGATCCGTCCTGGATCTCCTCGACGTACAAGCCGAGCTTCTTGCGGAGCTTGACAATGTCCGACTTTTCTCCGGTCAGAAATGTCCAGCGTGCGCCAAACCTTTCCCTGTATTCCTTGAGGACCTCCGGGGTGTCGTTTTCCGGATCTATCGTGATGGAGTAAAAGAAGACGTCCTTGCCCAGTCGATCGCCCATGATGCGTTGCACCCTGACGAGCTGCGCCGTTTCCAGCGGACAGGTATCCGGACAGTGGGTGTAGATAAAGTTGACAACGACTACCTTGTCCTTGATCAGATCATCGAAGAAGTGGACGGTTTCCCCCTCGTGGGTAATCAGTGGCACATTGGGGAAATAGTTCGCGCCCCAGGGTGACACCGCCCACGCAACAGGACCATTTACCAGAATCGACAAGACGAGGGCCACCACCCAACGATGCACAGGTAGGGTCTTCACCGAGAACATCTCGCCAATCCGGGGAACGAAGGTCCGGGGTGAGCGCGTCTGCGACCGCCGCGGACCCATTCCGGACCCCAGGCTAGTTCCGCGCCAGATTGCTGAATCGGCGCGCATCATGGACCGCCGTGTCAAGCGTTACCGGCGTCGGGCAGTTGACCACATGGGGCGAGTTCTGATTGTCGAAGTCATAGTTGTCGGACCCGACATGGTCCGGCGCCGGAAATTCGAGGACCTCAACCCTGCCGTCGGCCCGTAACGCCTTGATCGCCTCTATCCCCTTGACGACGTGGTCCGCGGGTTCCAGCCAGTGCACAAAGCCGATGTGCCACATGGGACTGTAGTCGTCTTCAGGCATGAAGTAGGACGGGACACCGACCTGGCCACCGAAGGGCCCGCCACCGAACAGGCCGTTGCCATCGGCCGGTGTCGGCGGAAAGGTCTCGTGGATCGGTTCGGGCGGCAGGAACTGAATCAGCGGTACCGCCGCGCCGGCAAGGTGCTGGTGTTTCGGCACGCTGGGCACGCCCATCGCCCTCGCCGGTCCCGCGGGCCAGGTATCCACCACGATGTAGTACGGCACGTAGTCTCCCTCTCCGGACCAGGACTTGTGCAGCTTCAGGGTGACATGCGGGTTCGGGCCCCGGGTTTCGAGTTCCACCACGTGTCCGGATGCATGCAGGCGACCCCATTCGCTGCCGTTGTAGGGACATGACGTGTTCGGCGGATCATCCGGGAAGGCGACGCAGGTTTCGTCGATCCTGTTGTGCTCCCATGGTTGTTCGCCCCACTGGATGAAGATCGCATTGAAGATCACGTTCTTGCCATCGATGTTGACGCGGCGAAGTGGCGAGTAGGTATTTTCCTCGGATACGGGCGGGATACCCTCGAGTTGGTCCTCGCCGTTCGCGTGAACCGGGTTCGGCAGGTCACCGAAGAAGGTCCAGTGTCCGCTCTCGGACACGCTGGCTTCTGCTGTCGCCTCTACAGGGGTATTTTCCAGACCACCCGCCCAGGCGAGGCCGAGTTCTTCAGCCAGGTCTTCATCGCTGACATCATGCAGGAAGAACCAGACTTCCCTTTGGTTTCCGTCAGCATCGATATTGATGCCCGACGTCAGTGGAAATGTCGCCGTACCGCGTTCATTCAGCGCTTGCGGATTGAGCGCATCGCCGATGAATACGTCCCTTATCTCGTCCAGCGCGCCGACAACCACCTGGCTGTGCCACACCTCGAAGGGATCCGGCAGGGGTCCAAACTCGCCTGTGTCGTCGCCGGTCCTGACGGTTGGCAGGGCCACGGTATTGACATAGCTCACGCCGTCCCAGGAAGGCATGGGGGTTGGCATCAGCTTGACCTGCCCCGGGTGCTCGATATCCCAGCGCAGCAGCATGGCATGGTCTTCGTGCTGGGTATTGTGACAGTGCTCCATATAGGTGCCGGCGAATTCCCTGAAGCGAAGCGCGATCTCGACCAGGGTGCCGCTGTCCGCTTGCGGGCCGATACGATACACATCCTTGCGCGCCCATTTTTCCCATTCAGGGGGCGCTTCACCATCCTTCCGCAGGATAATTCCTTCCTCGAAATGAATATGGACCGGATGACTCCAGGTGCCGCTGTTGACCAGACGCCATACCTCCAGGCCACTGGAGTTCTTGCCCGGCGCCGCGGAGAGGCGCCGAGGGTCCATGCCAAAGCCCTTTCCGCCATCGGTTTCGATTGCCCAGGGCGTGTCGTCCGTGGGCTGCTTTTCAAACTCGAAAGTGCGGTGAAGGGCGTTGGCCAGTTCCGATTCGGTCGGCCTGTGCAGCGGGATCATCTTCTTCCCGCCAGCCACGAACTCCGCGGGGTCCATGCTGAAGTCCTGGCCCTTGTATTCCTTGACGCGAAATTGCAGGAATCTGCCAACGGCCGGATCGCCGTCCACCCAGCGGTCGGGCATGCCGTCGTGATCATCGTCCATCGTCCTCGGCGCATAGACACCGCTCCCGACATCGGCCATCGAAATCGGTGTGTCGGTGACCTGGCCATCCTTGTGCTGTAACAGATTGACCATATAGATCGTGTCGCCCGGCTTGAACTGGCTGAAGTCGACGATGATGTCATAGCGTTCGGCGATACCCAGGGTGGGCAGCTCGCCATTCGCGAAATAAACCGTGTGCTCCATGATGTTGCCGTCGTTGGCAACCATATAGAAGGGTACGGGGCCGCCGGTCTGATCCATCAGGCCAATCTTGAAGTAGCGTGACACGGAACCGTTCAAGAGGCGGAAACGGTAGCTGCGCGCACGTACGTCAAAATAGGGGTTGTAGAGCCAGTTCACGGTCATCACGTCACCGATGAAACCGTTGATGTTGAAGGGGTTGAACCAGAGCTGGCCCGTGCGGTCCCACGCCTTGTCGGCGATAATCAGGTTGACATCGTAGTCGCGGTTACCCCAGTCCAGTGCGGTACCACTGGGGAGGCGCAGGTTGACGCCATCGTCGATGGCCTCGTTGCCGCGATCGAGCGCGCTGTAGTAGTTCATCATCGCGGCACTGCCCTTGTAGACATTTTGCGCCGTGAAATCGAGCATATGATCGTGGAACCAGTGGGTACTCATGGTCTCCTGCCAGTCACCGGGAATTTTCCTGATGCCACCATGTCCGTCCGGCGCACCGGCCCTGGGATCGCCGGCCTCGGTATTGATTGAATCGTGACCGGCCAGTGGTATGGGCCAACGATAATCGTAGAACTGTCCGGGGAAGTAGAATGCCTGGGTGTAGCCGTCGCTCTCGGCCGGGGTGTGACCGTTGTGCTCATGGGTGGTAATGGTGTGTACTCCGAAGCCCCGGTTCGCCGCCACGTCGATGGGTAGCGCATTATAGTGACGCATCAAGACGGGCTCGCCATAGCGGACGTTCAGCAGTTTTGGCGGGAGAGTCCCGTCAAACGTCCAAAACGCCGTGTGATCCTGTACCGGCAATTTCGGATGGAACCGGACATCGATGCCGCGGGTCGTGCCATCGAACCCGGAGGCGCCGGCTGTGTTGTGGTAGAGCCCATTTTTGCCGAATTCGCCTTTTTCGTATTTGTGCAATTGTCGATTGTCACGAAAGCCGCCGTTCTTGCGCGCTCCCGCCTGGGCGGTCTGGAAGTAAACCTCGGGTTTGAACTCGTCCCAGCGCTGGTGTGACCAGCTCAGTCCGGGCGGGCGTCCCTCCGCCGGAGAGGCGTTCAGTGCGCGGCCCAGGTACGCCTCGATTTCGGGCGACCACGGGTTCAGGTCCAGGTCGTTCGCGAACCTTGTGGGCAAGGGCCATATACCTTGGGCGAGAAAGTCTTCGAGGTCAGCGCCATCGGGCGCGCCCTGGGCGTTAGCGGGCGCCGGCAGTGCATGCCAGTTTTCCGGGCGTTTCCTCGTGAAAGTCAGTTTTTTAGGACCGAACTCCTCGAAGCGCAACATTTTCTGGGCGAATGGCCTTGCGCCAAACAGCGGGCTTGGCGGACCATTGGATGGGACGTTGAACACGCCGTCGTCCCTCTGTGCCGCCGCCGGCAGCACATTCGATGCTTCAGCGTCGGCGGATGTTCCGGTATTGCCGCCTTCAAAGGCCCCCGCATTTGCCGGCGGAAGATCGTCCGGGAGGTCCCCGAACTCCGGCCCGGTAAATTGTGAGGGATCATTTCCGGATGTGTCATCTTCAGGAGGATTACCTTCGGAAACATCATCTTCAGATTGGAAGGCGCTATCGTCGTCTGAAGATCCGCAGCCACAGGTGGCGACAAGGCACACAGCAAGTAGCACGGACCGTGTGACGGGCAAGGTAATATCCATATTCTATGTCCGGTTCATCGTGCCGACCACGGGAGTTCGCGGTGTATCCATTTGCTTGTCGTTGAACGAACCTGCTCTTGAAGGCGACAAGATTGCGGACAACAGACAACAGAAAACTTGGTACTAGGACAACTAGGTTATCGATAGACGCCTAGCCTCTCGTTGGCGTCACCCGAACGGGTGATATGCAAAAAAAGATCGATTATCAGGGAAGCCGATAGAAACCATGGATAGGCGCCAATTCACTTGGCGAATAGTCTTCCTGCAACTCCCTCAAACTCTGCTATAGCTGAGGGGAAGGGGCGATTGACTGCACAGGGAGGGCGACAAGATCACCGAAGAGCAACTATCGGGCCTGATCGGCCGGATCTACGATGTCTCGATCGACGGAAAGATGCGGGATTCATTCCTCTCCTCGGTCGAGGACGCGCGGTACATCCGTGCCTGCCTGTTGGGCGATGGCAGGGCGGGCGGTGGCGTGTTGAATTTGCGGAGACTAGACCCGTCCGATTTCCGGGAATACCGGAACCGCGGGGATACCGGTGACGCCACCTGTCAGGCCGTCGTCGGGGGGCGCCGGCCGGACGGGCCAGTGTTTCTCGGCAGTGATCGCACCGGTCGCAATGAGGAGTGCAGATCCGCCATTCGTCCCGAGATCGTTTGGCCCCTGGACGTGGAAAACCCGGCGGCGGGCATCTTCGAGAAGCGCCCGGAAGGGATGGCGGTCGATCCTTTCGTGCGTGACGAGCGGGACGGAGATTTCGGCCACGAAACGAAAGACCTCCTGCGACTGTTGATGCCGCACATCCGCAAGGCGCATTCCATTCGAAGGCGTGTCATGGGGCTGCTGGAGCGCAAGGAGTCCCTCGAGCGGGCGCTCGATATGAGTCCCTGCGGAGTCGTGATTCTCGACTCCATGAGTCAGGCCCGTTTCGTCAACCGCGCGGCCGACGTGATCTTTTCCGACGAGGACGGGATCACCCTGCGGTACGGCGCCGTGAGACTCTACCGGCACGCGCAGGGCAGGCTGCTAGAGCTGGCCATCGACAACGTGACGCGCATGGGCGAGGACGCACGCCATGGCAACGGCGGCGTCGTTCGCGTCGATCGGCCCTCAGGCAGTCGGCCCTACGTGGTGCTGGTATGCCTTCTGGGCGGTCGGGCGGAGTCGGCGTTGCCGGTCGACCGTGCGGGATGTCTGCTCCTGATCCACGATCCGTCGCATCCCGGTCGGCTAGACGGTGAGTCTCTGCGGAGATGTTACGGCTTGACGGAGTCCGAGGCGCTGATATGCCAGCTGGTGTTCGAGGGCATGAGCGTCGGGGAATTGTCGGACAAGCTGGAAATCACGCGCAACACGGTGAAGACTCACATGAAGCACATCTTTGCCAAGTGCAGCGTGCATTCCCAACTGGAACTGGTCCGCCTGCTGGCCGTCGGTGTCGTCAACTGAAGGCATACCGATTGACGCAGGGGGTATATGCGGGCCAAGTGCAGCGGGAAATAGGGGGGACAGACCACGGTTTCCATACAGGAAATTGACGGTCAAATCCGGGTGTGCCTTGTTCAGGGGAAATTAATTGTTAAAGCGATAGCCGCGTGTGCCGCCGATTCTTTACGCTGTTCCGGCGGCTTCTCGGGTCCGCAATCCCTTCGAAGCATCGGCGCACCGTGGCCAGCATGCCCGGCATGGAGAGATCTCGGCGTAGTTTTGGGGAAAGGGGCTGCCACGTAATGTGATCCACTGAAAAGATAATCAGCGGCTTAGCATACGTTGCGAGAAGCTTGCAGACAAAATTTCTGCAATCATTTGATCTGTATCATATTGCTTCAGTCAGCGGAAATTTCTGCTGGTTGGGAATCCCGGATAGCCCCGCTTTGATCTATACTCGAAACGTTGGCGGTCTGTACTTCCTGGTGTGGGTTCGGAATCGATCGAAATCACCAAGGGGCAGGGTGCCGATGCGAGAGGGAACAGGAAGAACTGGAAACTGCTTCTACATCGTTTCAAGCGCACGGATTGGCTCGGTGGCGTGGGCAGACCACACTGCCGCAGACGAAGGATGCGGATTGACTCGATGAAAAATAATTCATTGGAGGATGAGTCATGGAGAAAAAAATTTGGTGGTATCACCGAAATCCGTCTATGTTGACGGGCATTGCGGCATTGTTTGTAGTTGTAGTGGCCTCGGGGATGTTTGGCGCAGCGAGTGCAGAAACCATCTATTCCAACGAGGACTTTCACGGCACTTACGCGCATGTGGGTAAAAACGGTGACGTTGGTCGAGGAATCGGTACTTGTGTAGTTGTATCGCAGAATCCGAATAATCCAGAGGTCGGTTCATTTACCTGTAACAAGTTTATCCTGAGTGGAGTGGGAGGAGACAACATAACTTTCGCCACTATCAAAGGGAACTTTATCGTCAATGCGAACGGCACCGGTTTTTTTAACGAAACCATCACAGATGCGAATGGTGGCGTAATCGCTCAAACGGCAAGTGATTTCGTCATTACCGATACAGATTCGGGGTCCGGTGTGATTAAAGACATCTTTGCCGTCCAGAGGCAGGACGGATCGGATGGCTTGTTGACCTCAACTTTCCAAAGGTTATCGGACTAGAAGGTGCAGCTATACCCCTGTTGGCCGTCGGTGTCGTCAACTGAAGGCATGCCATTAGACGGAGGGGGTATAATGCAGGCCATGTGCAGTAACAGGAGGCTGTCCGGGAATAGAAGTTCAACTGCGGAATAGCCTCGCCGGCCGGATTTCACGTTCGTTTTTGTCCAATAGAGACGACTGTTCTCCTCAAACGAACGTGAATCCACCTCGGCGACGAACCCTATTCTCGGACAGCCTTCCAGGGTCGCGGTATGCCGCCGGGCTCCTTGGGTGAAGACATGAGCTGGCGAGACAGGAAAAGCGAAGAGACCTACAGTGCGCAGGAGATCGACGAACGCCTGGCCGAAGAGCTGCCCGAATGGCGTTTCGAGGACGGACACATTCGGCGCCGCTACGCCGTGACGGGATGGAAAAGCGCGCTGATGGTGACCAACACCGTCGGACACCTGGCGGAGGTCGCGTTTCACCACCCGGACCTTACGGTGTCCTGGGGGAGTGTCGGGGTCAGTCTGATGACCCACTCCGCGGGTGGCGTGACGAACAAGGACTTCGAACTGGCGCGCAAGATCGAGTCCGTGGTCCTCTGGCAGCCGGCGGAGGAGGGCGGCGCCCTGGAGGGGACCCCGAAAGATCCGAAGTACGCCTACGTCAACTACGACTGAGGCGATTGCCGGAAAATGACATACCAGATTGCGCCGGATTTTCGTTCGTCATCAAGGCGCGACAACAGGCGCATAGTCGAACGATGGAACGGTTGTCGCAACACAGAGGACGGATGAAAAGACAAGCAAGATGGTATGTCATTTGACAGAATTCGCCTGATGGGTTGACCGGCGCCGCCCGGTGCGTTGTCCGGCCAATGCTCCCCTGCATTCCACGGAACGGATGCTTCCCGCATGAGTTTCCCCAGGGTCGAGTCGCTGCCCTACACACCCGATACGCCCGCCCTGTTCGGGACCATCGCCCACCGGCCGTTTGCCGCGTACCTGGACAGCGGGATCCCCGGTGCGCTTGGCGGTCGCTTCGATATCCTGGCGGCCGATCCGATGTCCGTGCTGGTCACTCGCGGGGAGGTCACGGAGATCATTACCCGGCATCGTCGCGAGGTATCGCACGGGGATCCCTTCGATCTGCTGAGAGAGCAACTCCTGCCACACACCCCGTCGATCGACGGATTGCCCTTCCCCGGCGGGGCGATCGGCTACCTTGGATACGACCTCGGACGTCGTCTCGAGACCTTGCCGGTCATCGCGCAGGACGACGCCTGCCTGCCCGAGATGGTGGTGGGGATCCATGACTGGGCCGTGGTCGTGGACCACGCGCTACGCAAAGCCTGGTTCGTGGGGCAGGGCCGGGACCCGGAGACCCGCGCGCGCTGGGGCGAGCTGGTGTCCCGGTTCGCCTCCCGTCCGCGCGCCGGTCCCGAACCCGGCGTACGGCTCGCGGGCCCGGTTCGCTCAAACATGAGCCGGGAAAGTTATGCGTTGTCGTTCCACCGCATCCAGCGATATATCCGCGACGGGGATTGTTACCAGGTCAATCTCGCCCAGCGGTTCACGGCGCCGGTCGAGGGCGATCCCTGGTCGATCTACCGTGCGTTGCGTCGCGTCAATCCGGCACCCTACGGCGCGTATCTTTCCTGTCCGGACTTTCAGGTGCTCAGTACCTCGCCGGAGCGATTCCTGAGCGTAAGGAAAGGACGCGTCACCACCGAGCCCATCAAGGGGACGCGACCGCGATCGCAGGATCCCGACCGGGACCGGGCGCTCGCCGAGGAATTGCGCGCGAGTTCAAAGGATCGCGCCGAGAATCTGATGATCGTCGATCTGCTGCGCAACGACATCGGCAAGAACTGCGCGGCGGGAAGTGTTGCGGTCCCGCATCTGTTCGAGGTGCGGAGTTTCGCCACGGTACACCACCTGGTCAGCACCGTGACCGGCAAGCTGGATGACGGGCGAGACGCACTCCACCTGCTCGCCGGTTGCTTCCCGGGTGGGTCCGTGACAGGCGCGCCCAAACTGCGGGCCATGGAGGTCATCGAGGAACTCGAACCGCACCGGCGCGGCGTCTACTGCGGCGCGATCGGGTATGTCGGTTTCGACGGGGCCATGGATACCAACATCGCCATCCGGACGCCGGTGCATCGGGAGGGCAAACTGAGTTTTTCGGCCGGCGGCGGGATCGTCGCCGACTCCGTTCTCGAGGAGGAGTACCGGGAGACCTACGACAAGGCCGCCGCGGTATTCGAGGTCCTGGGGCAGGGCATCGCTCGAAATGGGTGAATAGAGGGCGTATCGCGCATGTCCCCGTGGCCCCGCCTCGATTCCCGCCGACGAGTGAAATTCAATTAATTCTCCGTTCCCGCGCCAGCCCGATATCGCGGATATACTGCGGGGTTTTTCCGTCAGGGGTTTTCCGTATGAAGAAGTTCTGGATTGTCGGCCTGCTGCTCGTTGTGGCCGCGGTGGCATCCTCGCCTTACTGGCTGGGTGAGGTGGCCCGAATCGGATACACGGACCAGATCCATGCGCTGTCCGGGCTGAGCGGCCTCCCGGCGAGGGTGAACCGGTACGACAACGGGTATCTCTCGGCCAGCGCCGAGTCCACCGTGACATTACCGGATCCGGACAGCACCGACGGCGGGACGATCGACCTCGTTCTGGATCACACGGTGCGCCACGGCCCGGTGGTGCTCGATGGTCCCGGTGACGGGGAGCCGGTGTTCGCGGCGGCGGTCATCGAGACGGTGCCACGCCTGCCGGAGGGTCTCGACACCGGGTTACGGGCCAATTTCGGCGGGGAACTGCCGGTGCGCCTCGAGACCGTGGTGGACTTTTCCGGAAACGCGATCACTTATCTTTCGGGAGGCCCCTTTGCCTCTCCCGGGGGAAACGGCGCACCCGGGGTGACGTGGGAGGGTTTCAAAGGCGTCATGCACGTCTCCCGTGACGGTCGCGCCTGGCGGGTCGAGGCCGATGCCCCGGCGCTGCGCTTGACCGATGACGAGGAACGCATGGCAATCATCGGGATACGACTCGAGTCAAACGGTGTGATCGCCGATGACGGTCTGTATCTCGGCGATGGCGAACTCCATGCCGGGACGCTTCTGTTCCTCGGTTCGCCTGCCCACGGGGTCGCCGGCGACTTCGAGTTGCGGGACGTCACGATTCGTTCGGAGCAGCTACCGGACGGTGAGGAACGTCTGAAATACACCCTGACCCTGGAGACCGGGCCCGGGCGGGCCGACGGCAGCGGTTTCGATTCCATGGAGGGTGAGGTGCGTCTGCAGGGGCTTGACCGTGCAACCATCGCCGCGCTGCAGAAGCGCCTGGACGCCTTCGAGGCGGCCGGAGGAGGGCTTCCGGATGACTGGCTCGCCAGGGAAATCGACGCGGTAATTGCCGAACACGGCGCGGATTTTATCGCCGCGTCTCCCGAACTGACGATCCCGCGCCTTGGAATCGTGCGAAACGGAGAGCGCTCCGATGCACGGCTGCGGCTTGCCCTGAAAGGTGAGGCGCTGGCCGGCATCAGTCCGGACGTTGCCATGTCCCAATGGGAGACGCTTGGCCCGTTTCTGCTGCTGGGGGCGATCGAGGGGGAACTGGACCTCGACGTGCCCGGGAAGTTGATGGACGAGGCCCTGTCCAGCCAGACTGCCATCGGTGCGGCAGAGGCTGGAGACGTGCTCGAGAGTCTGGTTCAACAGGGCTACGTGGAGCGTTCGGGCGGTCGCGTAAAGACCTCCGTCAGGCTTGCTAGCGGTGCCATTACCCTCAACGACAAGCCCTTCAATCCCCTGATGCTGGGCGGTCTTGCGGGGGAGTAGCGCCCGCGCCCGGTCGTGTCGTCTTCCGGCATGTCGCCCGCTCTCGCCGGGTGCTAGGATTCGCGCATGAAAATTTCCGGCAATCTGGACAAGATGCCTGTCCGGCACGAAGACCCGGTCGGGTACGCGCTGCCCCTCGGGGACGAACAGGTGCCCCTCAACGAACTGATCGGCCAGACGCTGGTGCTCGAATTCGGGGGTGTCATCAACTGCGTTAATTGCGGCCGCGAGACGAAGAAGAGTTTCGCACAGGGACACTGTTTTCCCTGTTTTCGGCGCCTGGCCAGTTGCGACATGTGTTACGTCAGTCCGGAGCGCTGTCACTACGAACAGGGCACTTGCCGCGAGCCTGAGTGGGCGGACGACCACTGCATGCGGGCACATATCGTCTATCTCGCCAACACCTCCGGGCTCAAGGTCGGGATCACACGGCAGCCGCAGATTCCGGTGCGCTGGATCGACCAGGGTGCCACGCAGGCCTTGCCGGTGTTCGAGGTGCCGACACGCTACGTCTCCGGACGCGTGGAGGTGCTGTTCAAGTCTCTCATCAGCGACCGAACGGACTGGCGCCGCATGCTGAAGGGTGATCCGGAACCCATGGATCTGCCGTCTCGCCGCGACGGGTTGCTCGATGAACTGGGCGAGCGAATCGGGGCGCTGGCCGCCGAGCCGGGTGTGGGCACACCGGTCTCCCTGCCGGACGCAGAACCCGTCGGGATCCGCTACCCGGTCTCCGAATACCCGGAAAAGGTGAAGGCGCTGAATTTCGACAAGGACCCCCGGGTGGCGGGAACGCTGCTGGGGATCAAGGGGCAGTACCTGATCCTCGATACCGGCGTACTCAATATAAGAAAGTTCGGTGGTTACCGAATATCAATGGAGACACCGGGGTAAGGCAATCGCCTAAACGGCAGGACGCACGACCTTCCGGTTTCACGCACTACCGGGGTTATTTAGGCGATTTCTGTCAAATGACCTACCATCTTGCTTGTCTTCTCATCCGTCCTCTGTGTTGCGACAACCGTTCCATAGATCGACGATGCGCCTATTGTTGCGCCTTGATGACGAACGAAAATCCGGCGCAATCCGGTATGTCATTTTCCGGCAATCGCCTTAAACCACAACAGGAGTCTGTCAATGACGGGTCTCTCCGCTTTTGTCCTCATCGTCGTCGCCCTCGCCGTCGTCACCCTGCTGATGGGAATAAAATCCATTCCGCAGGGGCACGAATGGACCGTGGAGCGCTTCGGGCGCTACCGCGGCACGCTCACGCCCGGGCTCAATCTAATCGTTCCCTACATCGATCGCATCGGACACAAGATCAACATGATGGAGTCGGTGCTCGATATCCCCAGCCAGGAGATCATCACCAAGGACAATGCCATGGTGAAGGTCGATGGTGTCGTATTTCACCAGGTGCTGGATGCGGCCAAGGCCGCCTACGAGGTCAATGACCTGCAACGCGCGATCCAGAACCTGACCATGACCAACATCCGTACCGTCATGGGCAGTATGGATCTCGACGAGTTGCTGTCGCAGCGGGACAAGATCAACGCGCGGTTGCTCGGTGTGGTGGATCAGGCCACCAATCCCTGGGGGGTCAAGGTGACGCGTATCGAGATCAAGGACATCCAGCCGCCGCATGATCTGGTCGAGGCCATGGCGCGGCAGATGAAGGCCGAGCGTGAAAAACGCGCGGCGATCCTTGAGGCCGAAGGGCTGAGGCAGGCCGCGATCCTCCGCGCCGAGGGTGAGAAGCGGGCCGTGATCCTGGAGGCGGAGGGTCGCAAGGAATCCGTGTTTCGTGATGCGGAGGCGCGTGAACGCGAGGCCGAGGCGGAGGCCAAGGCGACGCACATGGTCTCCCAGGCCATCGCCAAGGGCGATATCAACGCCGTGAACTATTTCGTCGCGCAGCGTTACATCGAGGCGCTCGAGAAGATCGGCGCGGCTCCGAACCAGAAGCTCGTCCTGATGCCACTGGAGGCCAGCGGGGTGATCGGATCGGTCGCCGGCGTGGCGGAACTCGCCAAGGAGGCATTCGGGGCCAGGTCATCGTGACGGGGTGGGGCTGGCCGGTCGACTACTGGCACTGGTGGATACTGGGTATCGTCCTGCTGATCGTCGAGGCCTTCGCCCCGGGTTTCGTGTTCCTGTGGATGGGGGTGTCCGCGGGGGTGGTCGGAGGGGTCCTGTTGCTGTTGCCCGGGTTCGCCTGGGAGGGTCAATTGCTGCTGTTCGCGGTGCTCTCGGTGGCCACCATTGTCGCCTACAAACTGTACCAGCGCCGTCATCCGCCGGAGACCGACCAGCCCGCCCTGAACCGCAGGGGACAGGCCTATGTCGGTCGTGCGTTTACGCTCGCGGCGCCGATCGTCAACGGCGTCGGCGAGATGCGGGTCGACGACACGGTGTGGCGGATCGAAGGGGGCGATGTGCCCGCGGGGAGCCGGGTGTCCGTCGTCTCGGTCAACGGAAATTCCCTGATCGTCGAGCAGGAATACAAGGGTAACGGATAAGCATCGGCAGGGCGGACAAGCGCAGCGCAGTCCACCGTGCGACGGGGAACCAGAAACGGTGGACTGCGCTCCACTTGTCCACCCTACGTAGGCTGCATTTGTCGACCCTACATGAGCTAAAAATCAAATGGTTAGGTAGGGTGGAAAAGCGCAGCGCATTCCACCGCAGGTGCACCCGGGAGCCAGAAATGGTGGACTGCACTGCGTTTGTCCACCCTACGAAGGGTGTAGTGTAGGACCGGTAGGGTGGAAAAGCGAAGCGCATTCCACCGTTGCCACTCAATCCTCCGCATACAGTGACGCGTTTCCGCCGGTGGCGGTGGTGTCCACCGAGAGGGTGCGTGCGGTACAGAATCGGTAGAGATTCGCCGGGTCCGAAAACGGGCCGATTTCGCCGGAATACCGGGTGTCAGCGATGAGGGGAATGAGCGCACCCGGACGCTCGGCCAGCGCTCGTTCGAGGCGGTGCGCGGTTTCCGTGCCGCCGGCATAGGCCACGCCGGCCAGCTTCGGGTGTCTGAGCATCACGTCCAGGGTCTCGCCCGAGGTGACATGCACCATGGCGAGTGCGTTCCCGGGCCAGGGCGCCGATCGGAAGCAATCGAAAATGCGTTCCATCGAGGCCTGCGCACCGGGTAACGGCGCCAGGACCGCCGCGTTGCCGGTGGCCAGGACCGCGGCGAGCAGGGTGGGCGCGAGTGGCGCTGCCACTCTCGGCTCGATGATGCAGAGCACCGCGCCGCGGTTGTGAAGCCGGTAGTGGTTCCGTTCCCCGGTTGCCCCGGGCAGCGGCGTGTCTTCGGCGCATTCGGCCTCTGCCCGGGTTCCCCAGGCGAGACACAGGGCGTGAGCCTGGGAAACCCGCTCATATTCGAGATCTGCCGGTGTATCGATTTCAGCGCTCAGTGTCCGGGATATCTCGCCTGCCGAGTCGAGGAGTGTTGCGGCGCACTGTTCCAGATACCGGCGACGGATCGCGGCATCAAGTGCATCGCACGCCCGGGACGCCCTGGCGGCGAGTCCGATCAGGCGGCGACCGTTACTTTGACCACCGGGATCCCGGGCCGCGCCTGACGACGCAGCTGACGTGACCACGGGTGGACGCAGGGTCTCGACTCTCTGCACGGGACCGTCCGGCACGGCGCGGGAGAAGCGTCGCAGGTAGTGCGGTCCGCCGGCCTTGGGTCCGGTTCCCGAGAGGCCTTCCCCGCCGAAGGGTTGCGATCCCACCACCGCGCCGATCATGTTGCGGTTCACATAGTGATTCCCCGCGCGGACCCTCTGGTAAAGTTCCCGGGCGATACCGTCGATGCGGGTCTGCAAGCCGAAAGTGAGTCCGTATCCGGTCCCGTTGATCTCCCTGACCACGCGGTCGAGCTCGTCCGCCCCGAATCGCACGACATGCAGGATCGGACCGAAGTGTTCTTCGGTGAGCTGTTTCAGGGAATCGATCTCGTAGGCGAGGGGAGCAAAAAAGGTCCCGTAACGGGTTTCGGGACCGGTCTCGCATCGGTGGAGCAGGCGCGCTGTCGACTCGAGACTGTCCGCGTGCGCCTCGAGCCGCTGCCGCGCCTCGGCGTCGATGACCGGACCGACGTCGGTTCCCAGCCACGCCGGGTCCCCAACCTTCAGCTCCGCCATCGCGCCCGTGAGGAGTGCTTCAAAGGTGTCTGCCACATCTTCCTGTATGAAGAGGACGCGCAGGGCGGAGCAACGCTGGCCGGCGGAGTCAAAGGCTGAGCGCAGCACGTCGTTGACGACCTGTTCGAGACGCGCGGTGGAGTCCGCGATCATGGCATTCTGCCCGCCGGTCTCCGCGATCAGCGGGGCATTGTTGCGACGGCGACCCGCGACGAGCGCACGGCGAATGTGTTGTGCCGCCCCGGTGCTTCCGGTAAACGCCACGCCGTCGATTCTCGGGTCGGAGACCAGCCGGGCCCCTGTCTCACCCGCCCCGGTCACCAGCTGCAACGCCTCGACGGGTACGCCCGCATCGTGCAGCAACATCACCGCGCGCATGGCGATCAGCGGCGTCTGCTCCGCCGGCTTGGCGACGACACTGTTACCGGCGGCGAGTGCGGCAGCGACCTGCCCGGTGAAGATCGCCAGCGGGAAGTTCCAGGGGCTGATGCAGGCGAAGGTGCCGATGGCGCGATCGACCACGCCGGCACCATGAGGACCGGGAAGGCTGCGAGGCCCGGAAAACCCCTCGCGCGCCCGGCAGGCATAGTATCGGCAGAAATCCACCGCCTCGCGGATCTCCGCAACGGCGCTCTCGAGCGTCTTGCCCGCTTCGCGCACGCACAGGGCGATCAGCTCTGTCCGATTGCGCTCGTACAGGTCGGCCGCCCGTTCCAGGCAGGCGGCGCGTGCGGAGGCCGGGGCGCTGCCCCAGGCGGTGGCCGCAGCGCACGCACGGGTGACGGCGAGGTCGAGGTCCTCGCCGGTGGCAAGTGTCACGATTCCGACCGCGCGCCTGCGGTCGGCGGGACTCACGGCCTCGTAGGACGGACCTGGACGGGGTTTGCCGTCCAGCAGCGGTGCGGCGCCCCAGAGGTGTCCTGCCCAGGGTTGCAGGTCCGCTGCAAGCGCCGTCAGGGAGCGTTCGTCGGAAAGGTCGATGCCGCGCGAGTTGCTTCGCCCGGGGGCGAACAGGTCACCGGGTACCGGAATTCGAGGATGCGGGATGTGCTCCAGAGACCGCACGGTGGCGGCGGGGTCGGCAGTCAGTTCGTCGACCGGTGCACCCGGGTCGGCGATACGATGGACAAACGAGGTGTTGGCGCCGTTTTCGAGCAGGCGCCGCACCAGGTAGGGCAACAGGCTGGCGTAGTCCCCGCAGGGGGCGTAGACACGGCAACGGGGTCCGTTCCCTGATTTGCTGACGATCCGGTCGAAAAGGGTGCCCCCCATGCCGTGCAGGCGCTGGAACTCGTAGTCGATGTCACCCGCCAGTTCCATGACAGATGCGACGGTGTGCGCGTTGTGTGTGGCGAACATCGGGTAGAGCCGGTCCGCGTGGGAGAGCAGTTTTCGTGCGCAGGCGATGAACGAAACGTCGGTGGACGCCTTGCGGGTGAAGACCGGATAGTTGTCGAGCCCGGCGAGTTGCGCCGCGCGAATCTCCGCGTCCCAGTACGCGCCCTTGGTCAGACGAACCATGAGCCGGCGCCGGTTGTCGCGAGCCAGCGACGCCAGCCAGTCGATCAGTGGCCAGGCTCGCTTCTGGTAGGTCTGGACGGCCACACCCAGACCGTCGTAGTCGGACAGCAGAGGGTCGGCCATCAGCGCCGCCAGCACGTCGAGTTGCAGTTCCAGTCGCTGGGTCTCTTCGGCGTCGATGGTCAGGCCGACGCCCGCGTCCCTGGCCATGATCGCAAGCGTGCGAAGGCGGGGCACCAGGGTGCCGAGGACCTCCTGGTAGCGGGAATACACGAAACGCGGCGAGATCGCCGACAGCTTGACCGAGATACCGTAGCGCTCCGCGGGGCCACCGGCGTCGTGCTTTTCGATCGCCTCGATGGCGGCGGCGTAGCGTTCGTAGTGACCGTCCGCTTCTTCGCGGGTGAGGGCCGATTCGCCGAGCATGTCGAAAGAGAGTGTGTATCCACGCCGCAGGTAACGACGGCCCCGTGTGAGTCCGTCTTCGATAGAGGCCCCGAGAATGAATCGCCGCCCCGCTTGATTCAGTGCATGCTTGACGCCCTGGCGAACCATCCATTGTCCTGAAGTCTCAAGGAAACGCCTGTACCGTTCACGAACCCGGCCCTGCTCGCCGCTTCGGGGTTGCAGCAAGAGTGCGGACAGCATGAAGACCCGTGTCGCCAGGTTGACAATCGGTGAGGCACTGTGACCCGCGTGTGTGGCCCAGTCACCCGCCTCGATCTTGTCGCGGATGAGACGATCGAGTGTCCCGTCGTCCGGTGTGCGCAACGCGGATTCGGCGAGAGTCATCAATGCGGACCCTTCGGCGCCGGTAAGCGAGAACTCGTTGAGAAACGCCTCCGGCCCGGCGAACCGCGAGCGGCGATGGATCGACCGGATGAGTTTCGTGGCCCGGTCCCGGATGCGTTGCCCGGCATCCTCCGGGAAGGTTGCGGCCTGAAGCATCCCGGTGACGAGGCCGGATTCGTCGGCCTCGCGGGCGGCCATGACCGCCTCGCGCAGCGGGTCGCGGTCCTGCGTCGCATAGTCGAACACCATTGCGGAGCCCCTGGATGCGCGGTCCGGGCCCGCCTGTGGCGTTCCCGTGCGCGACCGGGCAAGCTGCGCAATGCCTCCCGGCGCTGTGGTCTTCCTGGCGGAGCCCTGTGTCACGTCTGGCGAAGCGACCGACGGATCGACCGGGAACCAGCGATGGGGAATGCCTCGATCCCGACGGTTTCCTGCCGGCGGCGAAGGGGTCTCACGGTACGCTGACCGGTGGCGGTTTGCCGCTTCGCAGATCGTCCAGCAGGCCGCCGATTCCTTCCGATCTGATGATCGCGGAGTATACGTCGCGGTAGTTTCTGACCAGGCTCTGACCCTCGATGACGACGTCGTAGGAAAACCAGGCGGCGCCGTTTTTTCTGAGCCGGTAGGTCACCGGAATCTCTTTACCGTTCGCGACGATGAACGTGTCGACACTGGCGCGGTCACCTCGCTTGTTGATGTTCTCCTTGCCGTAACGGACGTACTCGTCGCTGTAGTTCTGGATCCGCTCCATATAGGTTTCCTGCAAATACGAGGAAAAATAATCGACGAACTGCGTGCGTTCCGCCGGCGTGGCCGTTTTCCAGTGCGTGGCGAGCACGCTTTGCGACATGGACCGGAAGTCGAACGCGCGGTCCACGATAGGCTCGATCCGCTGCTTCTGCGCGGCCCAGTCCAGATTCCTGTCGCGCAGGACGATGAGAATCTCGTCCACCGTGGCCCTGACCTTTGCCGTCGGTGTCGGCCCGGTCGCCCCGACCGCGAGGGGCCACAACATCAGGCCGAGAATCAATATTCTGCGAATCATGCTGACCTCTTTTTCGGAAACACTGGTAAAAGGCCGCCGTGGCGGCCGGGCGCACTGTCCGTTCGCCTGACACGTGCCCGAACTGCACGTATCGTCGCATCGGTCAAGTCCGGCAGGACATCCGTACTGCTTGGGCGATTTCCAGAAATCGCCTTAGCCTTCGTCCGAGGGCTTGAAGGCCTTGACGAGTGTCTGCTGCGTTCGTGGCGGGACGGGGTCGTAATGGCTGAACTCGACGGTGTACGCGCCTTCACCCCCGGTCATCGACTTGAGACGCGACTGGTAGTTCTCCAACTCACTCAGCGGTACCTGCGCGGTGATCTCCACCCGGTTTCCCGGCAATGCCTCCGTGCCGTTGATCATACCGCGCATACCCGAGACGTCGCCGGTGATGTCGCCCATGTTCAGATTGGGCGCGGTGACGCGCAGCTTGACGATGGGTTCCAGTACGATCGGTTTCGCCTTCGACACGGCATCGAGGAAGGCCTTGCGCCCCGCGGTCGAAAAGGCGATCTCCTTGGAGTCCACCGAGTGGTGCTTGCCGTCGTAGACCTCGACGCGTACATCCTGCATCGGGAACCCGGCGATGGCCCCCGATTCGATGACCTGGCGCACGCCCTTCTCGATGGCGGGGATGAACTGTCCCGGTATTGCCCCGCCGACAACCTTGTCGACGAACTCGAATCCCGCGCCGCGTTCCAGCGGAGCCACTCTGATAGACACCTCACCGAACTGCCCGGCGCCGCCGGTCTGTTTCTTGTGGCGGTAGTGGCCCTCGGTGCCGGTGGTAATGGTCTCCCGGTAGGCGATGCTCGGCGGGTGGGTCTTGACCTCGACGTTAAACTTCGCCTTCATCCGCTCGAGCACGACGCGAAGATGAAGATCGCCCATGCCCAGGAGGACCGTTTCGTTCAGCGATGCGCGATGTTCCACGCGCAGGCAGGGGTCTTCCGCATCCAGTTTGTTCAGTGCCTCGGAGAGCTTCTGTTCGTCGCCGCGGCGAATCGGTTCCACCGCCAGCCCGAACATGGCGGGGGGGCAGTCCATGGACTTCAGGTGCAGCATGTCCTCGTCGTGGGAATCGTGCAGCACGGCGTCGAAGTGAATCTCGTCGACCTTGCTCACCGCGCGTATGTCGCCGGGAATCCCGATCACGCATTCCCGGCTGTCCCTGCCCTGTGGCTCGAGCAAATGGGCCACCTTGAAGGGTTTGCGGCCATCACCGATGAACAGCCTGCTGTCGGGGGTTACCGTGCCCTGATGGATGCGGAAGAAGCCCACGCGACCGACGAACGGGTCCACGACGACCTTGAATACATGCGCCACGACATGCCGGCCCCTGTCCGGTACAACCTCTATCGGGGCGGCGTCCGCACCTTCACCCCTGAGAAAAGGCGGGGGGTTGCCCTCGGACGGGTCTGGCATGAGCCGGGAAAAGATGTCCAGCAACTGCGGGATGCCGGCACCGGTGCGCGCCGATACGAAACAGACGGGGATCAGGTGACCTTCGCGCAGGGCCTGCTCGAACGGGTCGTGCAGCTGTGCAGGGTCCAGTTCCTGGCCCTGTTCCAGGTAGACCTCCATCAGGGCCTCGTCCACTTCCACCACCTGATCGATGAGGCGGGTGTGCGCGGACTCGACCGAGGAAAACGCCGTCTCGCCGCCAGCCGGCGCAAAGTAACAGTCGGCCACGCCGGAGCCGTCCGCAAGTGGCAGGTTGATCGGCAGACAGGTGCCGCCGAACTTGGTCTGGATGTGTCGGAGCAGGGCCGGCAGATCGGCATCGGGTGCGTCGATCCGGTTGACGATGATCATGCGGCACAGCTTGCGACGCGTGGCGACCTCCATCAGCGTCTCGGTGACCCTCTCGATTCCCGACTGGGCGTTGACGACCAAGGCGGCGGTTTCGACCGCCGGCAGCACGCTGATGGCGCGACCGGCGAAGTCCGGATAACCCGGGGTGTCGATCAGGTTGATTCGGCGCCCGCCGTGCATGAGATGACAGACGCTCGCGTCCAGGGAGTGCTGAAGTTCCCGCTCCATCGGGTCGAAGTCGCTGACGGTGCTCCCGCGCTCGACGGACCCGGCCGCGGAAATTGCCCCCGCCGTGTACAGCAGACTTTCTACCAGTGTCGTCTTGCCGCTGCCGGCATGTCCGACAAGCGCGATATTTCGCATGTCGTGGGTACTGTATCCGCCCATTTCCATTCCCCCGTTCTGGCGGCGTGCGGGATCGGGACACCGGCCCGCCGTTCCCCGGGATCGCCAGAGCGACCGGGTTTTCGCTGATGGTTTGTTTTCGGCCGACCGATGATTCGGTGGACTTGCCGGGCCGGCTCGTGTACGCGCGTCTGCACGGCGCGAACTTCCCTGATCGAGGGTGTTCACGCGGCAATCGCCTAAGTGCCGCACGACGGTTTCTACCGCCCTGCGGCGACAAGAGTGTAACCCGACTGATGCCGCCTGTCTTCGATGGCCTTGCAGACCGATGAAAATTCCCCCGCCACCGTCAAAGGGTGTCGCAAGCGTGTTTTTCCCTCTCCCGAATTCACCTTGCCGGCACTTTTGCGACGGTCTGCCAGGGACGTTGCCTGGGTGAGGGGATTGACCGATGATGCACTTTTGGAAAGAGCTGCAGTGAACGGAATGCAAATCATGCACACACCAAAGATCGAGACCGCGGTGCCCAGGCGGCGTTTTCAGGTCGGACCGTATTCCATCGTCGTGCTGGGCGAGATCGCGTCCGGCGACGGAATCGAGTACGCCTACATTCTGGCTACGGTTGTCGATGGCGACGCCCAGCCTGGACTCTATATCACTTCCGAGCGGGCGCCCGCGGACGCCGAAGGTGAGGGCTCGCACGTTCTGCGGGTTGCGATGCGCGACGGGTCGCGGATTCTGGATCGTTCGGATCGATGGAAGTCCCTGGATGAGTTCACCGACGAGGCGATTCGTGTCGTCACC
>JAYENI010000249.1:0-5541 GCA_034722015.1 Pseudomonadota bacterium | reverse complement strand
GAGGAGTACATTTCGATTTTTGCCAACGGGCGTGGGGTGCCCGCGCAGGGACCGATTCCGCCGGGAATATTCGGGCACGAAGACGGGGAGACAGGTATCAACCCCTACGTCTATGAATGGGGCGACAGCGGCCCGAGGCGAAGACCGCTCGGCGATGCCAGGCGCCTGATGGCGGAGGCCGGATACGCCGGAGGCGAGGACGCGGCTACCGGCAAGCCCCTCGTGCTCTACTTCGACACCGTCGGCACGGGACCCGATGCACGCGCGAGATTGAACTGGGTCCGCAAGCAATTCGAAAAACTGGGCATACAGCTCGTCGTTCGCAACACCGACTACAACCGGTTTCAGGACAAGATACGGCAGGGCGCCGCGCAGGTGTATCAGTGGGGCTGGAACGCGGACTACCCGGACCCAGAGAACTTTTTCTTTCTGCTCTTCGGTCCCAATGCGAAAGTGACCTCCGGCGGGGAGAATGCAAGCAACTACGAAAACCCCGCGTTCGATCTGCTTTTCGAGAAGATGAAGGACATGCCGGACGGCCCCCTGCGGCTCGATGTCATCCGGCGCATGGTGGAAATCACAAGGCAGGATGCGCCCTGGTTGTTCGGGTACCATCCGAGGACCTTTACGCTGTATCACGGCTGGGTGCATAACCTGAAACCCAACCTGATGGCGAACAATACCCTCAAGTACGAGCGGCTCGAGGCGCGTGTACGTGAACGGTATCGTGTCGAATGGAACCGGCCGGTGCTTTGGCCGGTGTGGGCCATGGTCGCTCTGGCTGCCGCCGTGATGATCAGCGCGTGGCTGTTGAATCGGCGCAGGCGGCGGAGCACAGCGCTTTGATCGCCTATATCGTTCGCAGGCTCCTGTACGCACTGCCGATCATCCTTGGCGTCAACGTGTTGACGTTCGTCCTGTTTTTCGTGGTCAATTCCCCGGATGACATGGCGCGAATGTTCCTGGGCCAGAAACGGGTCACGCAGGAACAGATCGATCAGTGGAAAGTGGAGCGCGGCTACGATCGCCCGCTACTCTACAATGGCACGCGCGAGGGCGCCGCCAGGTGGACGGATACGATCTTCGTGAGCAAGTCGCTGGGACTGCTGGGCTTCAATTTCGGTCGGTCCGACGCAGGACGGGATATCGGGTACGATATCCGCCAGCGCATGTGGCCGAGCCTGGCAATCGCCATCCCGACCCTTTTCGTGGGGCTTGCGATCAATATCACATTCGCCATGTTGATCGCTTTTTTCCGCGGGACGTTTCTGGACCTCGGCGGCGTGGTCCTCTGCGTGATGCTGATGTCGATCTCGAGTCTGTTCTACATCATCGGCGGGCAGTATCTGATAGGAAAACTGCTTCACCTGACGCCGATATCCGGTTACGAACCCGGAACCCGGGCGTTCGGGTTTCTGGTTCTGCCGGTGTTGATCGGCGTCGTATCGGGGATCGGGGCAGGCACGCGATGGTACCGGACGCTATTCGTCGAGGAGTCCGGCAAGGACTACGTCAGGACGGCGCGCGCCAAGGGCCTGCCCGAAAGGCTCGTCCTGTTTCGACACATCCTGCGCAATGCCCTGATCCCCATTCTGACCGGCGTGGTCGTACTGTTGCCGCTGCTGTTTCTCGGCAGTCTGCTGACGGAGTCCTTCTTTGGCGTCCCGGGACTGGGAAGCTACACCATCGATGCGATCAGCAACCAGGACTTCGCGATCGTTCGCTCGATGGTCTATCTCGGGACGCTTCTGTACATTCTGGGGCTGATCCTGACGGATATCGCCTATACCCTGGCCGATCCCCGGGTCAGGGCGGATTGATCCGGGTAAGCCACCTTGCGATTCCGGGTATAAATTCCGACGAGTTCCACGACACGAAGCATGCCGAAACCCGTCATTCTCCCCACCGACGCATTGTTCTTCGCGCTGTTGCTCGCCGTCGGAATCTTCGCGATTTACACGGCTGGCAGGCCGCACCTGAGGGAGCCATGGAAACGGGTCACCCGCAGCCGCGTTGCCGTTATCTGCATGGTGGTCCTCGGTTTCTATCTGCTGATCGCCGTCATGGATTCGCTGCATTTCCACCAGCGCCTGCCCGGCAAGGGACCGGATGGCGGCCCCGTCTATTCGAACGAAGTGCTGAGCGCCCTTGACTGGATTGCGGGTCCGCTGCGCGAGTCGAACGAAAAGACCTACTCGGCGCCTTTCGCACTGACCCTCTATGTGCGCGAACCGATCGAAACTCCCGGCGGCCGGCAGGAACGCGTCTATCCCAGGCTGCAGCACGGCGGAGCGCACCTTCCCGCGGATGGGGCCGGGCACGCCAGAGACATCGTCGCGACTTCACTCGCAGGCGCCTCGCTGGGCCTGACGATCTGGGCGATACTGGCGGTCCCGATGCTGGCCCGGGGCGCGTGCAAGCGGGGCATGCGGTTTGGGCAATTCATCTCTTTCATCAGAGGTGCAAGGGCGGGCGTATCGTGGCGAACTGCCCTCTGGACACTGGCAACCGTTCTGGTCGTGCTTGCCATGCTCGGCGTTCTGAGTCTCGACTATCACGTTCTCGGTACGGACAAGGTCGGCGAGGACGTCTTTTACCAGTCCCTCAAGAGTATCCGGACCGCGGTCCTGATCGGGACGCTGACGACAATGGTCATGCTTCCGATCGCCGTCCTGCTGGGCATCATGGCGGGTTACTTCAGGCGCTGGGTTGACGACGTCGTCCAGTATGCCTACACCACCCTGAATTCCATTCCGAGCGTCCTGCTTATCGCGGCCGCCGTTCTCATGCTGAACGTGTACCTGTCAACGCACGCGGACCGCTATGACAGCGTGGCCGAGCGGGCCGACCTGCGCCTGCTCGCCCTGTGCCTGATTCTCGGGCTGACCAGTTGGACCGGCCTGTGCAGGTTGTTGCGCGGGGAGACTTTCAAGGTGCGGGAACTCGAGTACATACAGGCCGCGACGGCCTTTGGTGTGGGGCACTTCAGGATCATTCTCCGTCATATCCTGCCGAACGTGATGCATATCGTCCTGATCACGGTCGTTCTCGATTTCAGCGGTCTGGTCCTGGCCGAGGCCGTGCTGTCGTACGTGCAGATTGGAGTTGACCCCGCGACCCATAGCTGGGGCAACATGATCAACGGGGCGCGTCTGGAGATGGCGCGGGAACCGGTGGTCTGGTGGTCACTCGCGGCGGCCATGGTTTTCATGTTCGGCCTGGTGCTGAGTGCAAACCTGTTTTCCGACGCAGTCCGGGATGCCTTCGACCCCCGGTTGCGGGAACGCCCGGAATGAGGACGGAACACGAAACCGCTCTCACTTCCCGTGCTGTCCCCCTCCTTGAAGTGGACCGATTGAGCGCCCGGTTCGGATCGTACGAGCAGTCCCTGTATCCGGTGGCTGACGTGAGTTTCCGCATACAGGCCGGCGAGGTCTTTTCCCTGGTCGGTGAATCCGGTTGCGGCAAGTCGATGACGGCATTGTCCCTGATGCGCCTTCTGCCCGGACCTGGACGCATCGCGACCGGTCGCGTATTGCTCGAGGGCAGAGATCTGTTGCGACTTCCGGAGTCTGAGATGACGTCGGTGCGGGGCGGGGGCATGGGGATGATCTTTCAGGAGCCCATGACCTCGCTGAATCCCGTGCTCTCGGTGGGTCGACAGGTCATGGAGGCCTGCGTCGTGCATGGGAGCGCGCGGGGCAGGGGTGCGCGGCGGCAGGTCGAGGATCTGCTGCGCGAGGTCGGGGTCCCGGACCCGGCGCGCACGGCCGGCGTGTATCCTCACCAGCTTTCCGGGGGTCTGAAGCAACGCGTCATGATCGCCATGGCGCTGGCGGGCAGACCCCGGTTGCTCATCGCGGACGAGCCGACAACCGCGCTGGACGTTACGATCCAGTGCCAGGTTCTGGATCTGCTGGACCGATTGCGCAGGGATGCCGGGATGGGGGTACTGCTTATTACCCATGATCTGGGGGTAGTGGCGGAGATCGCCGATCGCGTTGCGGTGATGTACGCAGGTCAGATCGTCGAAACGTGTTCGACGGGCGAGCTCTTCAACACCCCCGCTCACCCGTATACCCGGCTGTTGTTTCGCGCCCTGCCGGGTCGAGGGCGCAGGGGCGAGCCGCTGGCAGGGATCGCAGGGTCGCCACCGTCGTTGTCCGGCACCTCGACAGGTTGCCGGTTCGCGCCGCGCTGTCCCCGGGTGATGCCGGTTTGTCCGCATGAAGATCCCGAGTGGCAAGACCTTGCCGATGGCCATTCGGTTCGCTGTCATCTGTTTCCCGGGGAGGCGATGAGTCCGGGGAGCGGGAGACAGGCCGAACCGGCTGACAGCACCGTAACGCAAGAGCGACCGGGTGCGGGCAAACCGCTGTTGAGGGTCCGGGACCTGAAAGTACACTTTCCGATCAGGCGCGGGCTGTTTCGGCGTGTCGTGGGGCAGGTCCGCGCCGTGGATGGCGTCTCTCTATCGGTTCACGCGGGTCGCACGCTGGCGTTGGTCGGGGAATCCGGTTGCGGGAAGACGACCCTGGGCAAGGCGATACTGCGCCTTATCGAGCCAAGCGGGGGCAGCATCCGTTTTGAAGATGCCGAGCTCCTGAGTCTTGGGCCGCGGGCACTGCGCCCGCGGCGCCGCTCCCTTCAGATCATCTTTCAGGACCCCTATGCCTCCCTGAATCCCCGAATGCTGGTGGGTGATATCCTCGAAGAGGGGATGGTCGCGCTGCGAGTCGGAGGCGACAGGGACGCGCGAAGGGAAAGGGTGGACCTCCTGCTTCGCCAGGTCGGACTCGAGACGTCGGCGAGGAACCGTTATCCCCACGAATTCTCCGGGGGACAGCGCCAGCGAATCAGTATCGCACGTGCCCTGACGGTCTCACCGCGTCTGCTGGTCAGTGACGAACCGACCAGTGCATTGGATGTTTCGGTACAGGCGCAGATCCTGAACCTGCTGCGCGAGCTGCAGCGCACGCTGGATATCGCGTATCTCTTCATCACGCATGACATCTCGGTGGTCGCCTACATGGCGGACGACATCGCGGTGATGTATCTGGGGAAAATTGTGGAGGAGGGTGCGGTCGGTGACATCCTGGCCCGCCCGATGCATCCCTACACGCAATCATTGCTGGCGTCCGTCCCGCGCGACGACCCGGGTCGGAAACCGGTGCGCGTTCGGCTCGAGGGGGATCCTCCGTCTCCCTCGGACCCACCCTCCGGTTGTGCGTTTCATCCCCGTTGCCGCTGGCGGGAATCTCGTTGCGTCTCTGAATCGCCCCCCGAAATCAGGGCTGGACGGCGACACGTGGTACGCTGCTTTCGTGCTGCCGACCAGAACACAGAACCCTAGTAGTGCGTCGGCAAGGGGCGCAACAACGCTCACACAGAGGTCCGCAAGACGTATCAGGTGCTTAGGCGATTTCTGGAAAATGACATACCATCCTGCTTGTCTTTTCGTCCGTCTTCGGCGTTGCGGCAACGGTTGCATAGAACGACTATGCGCCCGTTACCGCGTCTTGAAGACGAACGATAATCCTG
>JAYENI010000248.1:0-22791 GCA_034722015.1 Pseudomonadota bacterium | reverse complement strand
AGTATCGGACGATGCGCTGATCGGGGCGTTCCAGGCGGTCGATCGCGCGCGAGGTGAAACGACCCTGAGCGAATTCGAGTTCGGTACGCTGGCTACACTGAAGCTGTTCACCGAGGCGAAACTCGATGCCGTGATCCTGGAAGTCGGTCTGGGTGGCAGGCTTGACGCCGTCAATATTGTCGACCCGGACGTCGCCATCATTTCAAGTGTCGATCTCGATCACGAGTTATGGCTTGGAAACGATCGGGAGTCCGTCGGCAGGGAAAAGGCGGGTATCATGCGTGAGGGGATCCGCGTCGTGTGCGGCGACACCGTTCCGCCGAAAAGCCTGTTGGCCAGGGCCGCCGCGCTTCACGCCGATCTTCGCATTGCGGGCAGGGACTTCGGGATCCGGAAGCACACGGAAAGCTGGGACCTGACCGGTCCTCGAAACGATCTCGCCGGACTTCCCTACCCGGCGCTGAGAGGAGGACACCAGACCGGCAATGCCGCTGCGGTTCTGACGGCCTTGGGCGCATTGTCCAACGCGTTGCCCGTCGATCGCCCGGCGATCGACACAGGATTGCGCGCGGTTCGACTGGCGGGGCGGTTTCAACGCCTTGACACCGACGTGAACACCCTGGCGGACATTGCTCACAATCCCGCGGCTGCGGCAGGTCTCGCCGCAGACCTGGATGCCAACCCGGTCTCCGGGAAAGAACTGGCCGTCTTCAGCGTGCTTGCCGACAAGGATGCCGCTGGCATCATCGACGCGATTGGAATTCGTTTCCGCAAATGGTACGTGGCGACGGCCGGGTGCCGACGCGGGCTTGCAGCCGAAGACATCCGTGACCTCCTGGTCGCCCGTCTGCCTGCCCCCGAGGTGACATGCCACCGGGACGTCGTCGGGGCATTTGCCAGTGCGCAGGCACAGGCCGGTGAGGGCGACAGGATCGTCGTGTTTGGTTCTGCGTTCGCTGTCGGTGAGCTCTTGTACGCGCTTGAGGTTTGAGCCCCGCAGGGCTTGCCGGTTACCATAGGCATGTCGACCGACCCCGGGGCGAGAAGGCCGCGGGTTTACCCGTGGATCGCCCGGACTCTTCGTGGATAGTCTCCTGAAACAGCGTTTGATCGGTACCGCGGTGCTAATTGCGCTGGCGGTCATTTTTGTTCCGGTTCTCCTCGATGGAACCGGCTGGCGTGAACGACGCGCGCCGGATGCGGAAATCCCTCCTGAACCCGATTTCACCTTCTCGCGATCGCTACCCTCCATGTCGGATGCAAGGCGGGAGGTGATCCCATCGGTCCCGCCACCCGTCGAATCCCGGGGCATCGACCCGGATCCCTATCCCGAGGCCGCTACAGCGACCGGGGACGCGTCTCCGGAATCGGAACCCCGGCGGCAATCCGTGGTCTCCAGCGACGCCGACAGGGAACCCGAGGAGACCGGATCCACCAGGGACGACAAACAGGACGCCGGGACTACGACTGCCGGTTCGACCGATAAAACGCCCGCGGCCGAAACGAAATCCGCGAGTCGGCTCGGGTGGGTGGTTCAGGTCGGCAGTTTCAGCAGCAGGAAAAACGCCGAATCTCTGGGGGCGAAGCTGAGGGCGTCGGGGTACCGGAGGACCTTCATCGAGCCTGTTGGAAGCGGGGCCAGCAGGCGGTATCGTGTCAAGGTGGGTCCGGAGAAGGACAAGGCGGCGGCGATGACGACCCGCAGCCGGTTGAAGGCGAGTGAAAAACTCAGTGGCATCGTGGTCCGTCAACGTTAGGCGATCGCCGGAAAAGAACATACCGGATTGCGCCGGCTTTTCGTTCTTCATCAAGGCGCGGCAACAGGCGCATAGTCGAACCAGGTCACTGTTGTCGCATCATAGAGGACGGACGAAAAAACAAGCAAGATGTTATGTGATTTGACAGAAATCGCCTTGGTGGATCGCGTTGCTGAAAAGGCAGAAAGGCTCGTGACCGTAACAGCGTCCGGGCGGAAAGCGGCGAGGCGTTTGAATGTCCTGGCTTGATGCGGGGATCGTCGGGATTGTCGCGCTCTCGGCGCTGATCAGCGTTTTTCGAGGGTTCGTCAGGGAGTTCATCGCGCTCCTGACCTGGATCGTCGCCCTGTGGCTCGCATTTTCGTTTGCGGAAGTGCTGGCGCCGTTATTGCCCGCGTCAATCGACGAGGCGGACCTTGCGCTGGGTGAGACCCTCGTGACGGTCAGGAACCTGCGCGTCGGGATCGCATTTACGCTGATTGTCGTACTCTCGCTGATTGTTGGCGCGATCCTGAACCATGTCATTGGACGGTATCTCATGCGCGGGTCACTCAACCTCGCCGACAGGGGGCTGGGATTGATCTTCGGCGTGGTTCGTGGTGTCATAATTGTCGTTCTTCTCGTGCTGGTCGCAGGACTTACCCAATTTCCCGGAACCCACTGGTGGGAGGAATCCGCCCTCGTCGGACATTTCGAGGCAGTCGCTTTCCGGGTCATCGAACATCTTCCGGAAAAGTATGCCGACTACTTTTCGTTTAGGTGATTGCCGGAAAATGACATACCGGATTGCGCCGGATTTTCGTTCGTCTTCAAGGCGCGACAACAGGCGCATCGTCGAACGATGGGATGGTTGTCGCAACACAGAGGACGGACGAAAAGACAAGCAAGATGGTATGTCATTTGACAGAAATCGCCTTAGTTGACGTGGTGCGGTGAATACCGTTTCCTCTGCCCCATTCGACCCGGACTGAGAAACTATGTGCGGTATCATCGGTATAGTCGGCCGCAAGCCGGTCAATCAGGCCCTGTATGACGGATTAACGATACTGCAGCACCGCGGACAGGATGCCGCCGGTATCGTGACTTACGATCAGAGTCAGATGCGTCTCAACCTGCGCAAGGCCAAGGGACTCGTCAGGGATGTGTTTCAGGAAAGGCATATGCAACGCCTGACCGGGAACATGGGGATCGGTCATTTACGATATCCCACCGCCGGCAGTTCCGCATCTTCGGAATCCCAGCCGTTCTACGTGAATTCTCCCTACGGTATTTCGCTCGGGCACAACGGAAATCTGACGAACGCGCGGGACCTGAGGGGGGAACTCTTTCGGCAGGATCGCCGGCATATCAATACCGATTCGGACTCGGAGATTCTGCTCAACGTCTTTGCGCAGGAACTCTCCCGCCGGGGTGGACTGTCACTGGATTCGGACGCGGTCTTTGCCGCGGTGTCCGAAGTACACAGGCGTTGCGTGGGTGCCTATGCCGTGGTGGCCATGATCGCGGGATACGGCGTGCTCGCTTTTCGCGATCCAAACGGGATCCGGCCGGTGGTTTTCGGAAGTCGCGAGACCCCGTTGGGGCCGGAATATATCGTCGCATCCGAGAGCGTGGCGCTGGATGTATTGGGATTCGAACTCGTCAGCGACATCCAGCCTGGCGAGGCGGTTTACATCGACGCGGATTTCGAGGTCCACACGGCGCAGTGTGCTGAAGACCCGAAACACGTTCCCTGCATCTTCGAGCACGTGTATTTTTCCCGCCCGGACTCGGTCATCGACGACATCTTCGTCCACAAGGCGCGCATGCGGATGGGAAAGCGCCTGGGAGGGAAGCTTCTCAAGGAGTGGCCTGGTCACGATATCGATGTCGTGATACCCATTCCCGATACCAGCCGTACGGCGGCGCAGGAACTGGCGTTCCGACTGGGAGTGAAGTATCGCGAGGGATTTATAAAAAACCGGTACATCGGCAGAACCTTCATCATGCCGGGGCAGAAACAACGCAAAAAGTCGGTGCGTCAGAAGCTCAACCCGATCGGACTGGAATTCAAGGGCAAAAACGTGGTGCTGGTGGACGACTCGATCGTGCGAGGTACCACGTCGAGAGAGATTGTACAGATGGCCCGGGACGCAGGGGCCAGCAAGGTCTATTTTGCCTCCGCCGCTCCTCCGATTCGTTTTCCGAATGTCTACGGCATCGACATGCCTGCCGCGAAGGAACTCATAGCCCACGGTCGAACGGAGAAGGAAGTGTGCGACGCAATTGGTGCCGATCGCCTGCTTTACCAGGACCTGGAAGATCTGGTGATATCGGTGCGCAAGGGAAATCCTTCGATCCGGCAGTTTGATTGTTCCGTGTTCACCGGGGAGTACGTAACCAGAATCAGCGACGGGTACCTCGAGTACCTCGAGGCGCAGCGCAACGACGACGCCAAGGCGGGTCAAGAGAAGGAATACGCAGGTATCGACCTGCACAACGATGTCTGAAATTGGTGTATCAAAGGCCGTGGAGCGGTCAACGCTCGACAATCGTCACCGCCGTCTGGCTCGTCTTCTGGTCTATCGTTTCGATGTCCCCGCGGGATGGCCCGTGCTGCTTGTGTCGGTCCTTGATCAGAGACTTTTCGTATTCGAGGCCGCGGAGGTTGTGCGGGAGTACGCGGTTTCCTCGTCGCGTTTTGGTATCGGCAGCGTCGAGGGGAGTTTCAAAACGCCAACGGGAGCACACCGGGTTGTCGCAAAAATCGGCAACGGCGCGCCAAAGGCCGCTGTTTTCAAGGGGAGAAAACCCACCGGGAAAATCGGTGACATCATTTCGACGCACGAGCGGGGTCTGGAAGATGCGGTAACCAGTAGAATTTTCCAGTTGAAGGGACTCGAGGCCGGAATCAATCTGGGAGTCGGAATCGATACGCTGGATCGCTATGTCTACCTGCACGGTACGCTGGAGGAGGGGCTGATAGGAGAGCCTGCCTCTATCGGTTGCGTGCGCATGAAGAACGACGATATCATCAAACTCTACGACCGGATCCCCGTGGGTGCGCTGTTCACGATCGTGCCCTGACCCCGGAGCCGGTTTTTCATATCCGGTATCTGGCTGCATTGACTTCAATTGCTCCACTGCGTAGCATCGAACATGCGCCGATTTGACGAAGTCAGCTTGCGGGCGCGTTAGAAATCCAGCTAAAGCGAGTGAATTCAAACCCCGCTGGCTGCCGTCATGCGGGGTTTTTTGTTTCCGGGATACAGAGATGGATCGCATTCAAGAGTCGCAGTACGGGTTCGATACACTGGCCGTGCGCGCCGGACAGCACCGAAGTTCCGAGGGGGAGCAGGGCGAACCGATTTTCACCACGTCCAGCTATGTCTTCGAATCGGCGGCGCAGGCGGCGGCGCGTTTCTCGGGTGAGGAACCGGGCAATATTTACTCGAGGTTCACCAACCCGACGGTCAATACTTTCCAGGAACGACTCGCGGCGCTTGAGGGCGCGGAATCGTGCGTCGCCACTGCGTCAGGCATGTCCGCGATCCTTGCGGTGTGCATGAGCCTCTTGCGCAGTGGAGACCGTATCGTATCGTCCCGTGGCGTGTTTGGTTCAACCACCATGCTCTTCGACAACTTCCTTACCCGTTTCGGGATTGAGGTGAGCTATGTCGACACCGCCGCGACGGGGGACTGGCGTAGCGCGATCGCAGCGCGTCCGTCGCTCGTATTCCTGGAGACGCCCTCGAACCCGCTGACGGAAGTCTACGACATCAGCGCCATTGCCGGCGCGTGCCGGGAGAACGGTGCGGTACTGGTCGTCGACAATTGTTTTTGTACACCGGCGTTGCAGCGGCCACTGGATCTGGGTGCCGACATTGTCGTTCACTCGGCGACCAAGTATCTGGACGGCCAGGGGCGCTGCATCGGAGGCGCGGTGGTCGGCGACCGGGAGAGGGTCGGCAAGGACGTATTCGGGTTCCTGCGCACCGCCGGTCCGAGCATGAGTCCATTCAACGCCTGGGTTTTCGCCAAGGGTCTGGAGACGCTGTCGTTGCGCATGCGAGCGCACAGTGACAATGCAATGCGAATCGCCCGGTGGCTGGAGTCGCATCAAGCCGTAAAACGGGTACTTTATCCCGGACTCGAAACGCACCCGCAGCACGACCTCGCCAGCCGGCAGCAGAGCGGTTTCGGGGGTATCGTCGCGTTCGAGGTTCACGGCGGGCGCGAGGCTGCCTGGCGCATCATTGACGCCACGAAGCTCATGTCGATTACGGCGAATCTCGGGGACACAAAGACCACGATCACCCATCCGGCGACGACCACCCACGGGCGACTCACGGCCGAACAACGTGAAAAGGCAGGGATCGGCGATGGGTTGATTCGGGTCGCAGCCGGTCTGGAAGACCCGGATGACCTGATTCCGGATCTGCGGCGGGGGATGGAAAACTGAATATCCTGCATTGGGTGGCACCAGGGTTACGTGGCCGGTTCGCGCCATTTGTCGCGTGCCTGCTGGCGGGCTGGCTGGCGAGCGGCTGCAACAGATCCGAACCGGTGGCGACGTCCGATAAGGACGCGGCACCGGCTGGTTCAACCGTCATCTGGTTCGAGGATCACGAACCCGGGGTGAGTCCCTACCGGACCCGCATGATCGTCTCGGAGGCGTATATTCGCATGGACGATGGTGGTGACGGGGACGATTTTGTCCTGTTCGATCGGCGGGACAGGTCGATCAGGAGTGTGAGTCACGAAAATCGCAGTGTCTTCTCGATTCCTTACCGGGCAGTGGTGATGAATCCCCCCCGTACCCTGGACACCGGTGTACGCCGGGAAACCCCGGAAAGCGCCCCTTCGATCGGTGGAATCGAACCGCAGCACGTAGAACTGACGGTCAATGGCGAGGTTTGCACCAACGTTGTCGCCGCGCCCGGTTTGTTACCGGAGGCTGCGCGGGCAATGCGGGAGTTTCACGAAAGCCTGGCGGGGGAGCATGCCGTGAATCTGGGCAATACCCCCGAGGACATGCAGTCTGACTGTATGCTCGCCAACCTGGTGTTTTTCCCGACGCGGCACCTCGAATACGGTTTCCCGGTAAGGGAGTGGGACTATCGAGGCTTTGCCAGGGCGCTGCAGGACTTCGAGTCGGGCGTGCAGGTGGACGATGCGTTGTTCATGATCCCTGAAGACTACCGGGAGTTTTCGACTGGCAACGGAAGCGAAACGTCTAGCTAATCGACCCGAGATCGCACCCGTCGGGACGGCACCGCAGTACACTGCCCTGTTCGTACCAGTCTCCGAGCACGATCCGCTCCGCGGGACGTCCATCCAGTTCGAATCTGTGTACGAAGGGACGATGTGTGTGGCCGTGGATCAGGCGGTGGACATCGTTGTGACGCATGGAGGACAAGACGGCTGCCTGGTTGACGTCCATGATGGCAGCAGGTTTCCGGTCTACCTCCTTGTTACTGGTATTCCTCATGAATCCCGCCAGTCGCATCCGCGCATTCAGCCCGAGTGATCCGAACAATGACCTGAACCAGTTGCTCTGGACAATGGAGCGATATATCTGATAGCGGGAATCGTCCGTGCAAAGGGTGTCGCCGTGCATGATCAGGGTTGGGGTCCCGTACAGATCGACGACGTTTTTTCCACGAAGGAGTCGGATCCCCGTATGGCGCGCAAAGGTCTTGCCAATGAGGAAATCCCGGTTTCCGTGCAGGAAGTAAACGGGTATCCCGCCAAGGGTCAGGTCACGAAGCGAGTCGATGACGCCTTCGAGCCCTGGCGTCGGTGCGTCGTCTCCCAGCCAGTACTCGAACAGGTCGCCCAGTATATAGAGCGCCTCACATCCGGCGGCATCGCCTTCCAGGAAGCGAATGAAGAGATCGTTGATGGCGGGACGTGAGGCATCCAGGTGCAGATCGGAAATAAACAGTGTCTCCGCCATCGGGTGGCCCCCGTGCTACGCATCGCCTGGATTAGGGTCTGACCCGCGACACGTGCGGCCGGACGTTTAACGATGCACCGTTCGCGGCGGCGCTTGCCGACAGGGTCGAAGCAGCCTGGCGCCACTCGAACCTCGTCGCGCGGCGGGTCTTTCCGGGCGTGACTATTCCGTTATCGTGATTTTTTCGATGGTTACCGGATCCTTCGGGACGTCCTGATGCCCCCCGTGGTTCCCTGTCGGAACAGCCGCGATCGATTCCAGCACTTCCATACCGCCGGTCACCTGACCGAACACCGCGTAACCCCAGCCCTGCTGGGTCTCGGAAGTGTGGTCCAGAAAGTGGTTGTCCTTGACGCTGATGAAGAACTGGGAACTTGCGGAATGGGGGTCCGGCGTGCGGGCCATGGCGATGCTCCCGGTGACATTCTTGAGTCCGTTGTTCGCCTCGTTCTTGATCGACGCCTTTGTTGCCTTTTCCGACATGTCGGGAGAAAAACCGCCACCCTGGATCATGAACCCGGGAATCACGCGGTGGAAGATCGTCCCGTCGTAAAACCCATCCTTCGCATACATGATGAAATTCTCCGTCGTTGCAGGGGCCTTGTCCCGATAGAGTTCCAGCTCGATCGTGCCCTTGTTCGTTTGCATTTCCACCTTGACGGAAGTCGTGTCGTTCATTGGGTTTCCTGCGATTGCGAATGGGGAAAAGATGGCCGGCAACGCCAGCATCAATGCCAGGAGGAGCCTGTTCCTCCCTTGTCTGAAAGATTCAAACATTGCGGATTCCTGTTGTCGAAGCGAGTGACGGGGCGGGAAGTCTAGCACCAATTCCCGGTGGTCTGTAAAGCGCCTGAAGCGGGAGAATTCTCGCGGCGTTGACGCGTTCGGCCGCCAGCGCGTATTATCCAGCGGCTCCGCAGGCGAAGGACAGGGTCGCGCGGAGTGGGGTTCCCCGTCCGGTATTCGGGGTATAGCGCAGTCTGGTAGCGCACCTGCTTTGGGAGCAGGGGGTCGGGGGTTCGAATCCCTCTACCCCGACCACTACCTTGCCGGAACCGTCACGACTCTGCGCCCGTAGCTCATGTGGATAGAGCATCGGCCTTCTAAGCCGAGGGTAGCAGGTTCGAATCCTGCCGGGCGCGCCACCCGTGATTTCGATTCGGGTGGAAGGTATAATTTGCGGCGATACAATGGTGGGCGTAGCTCAGTTGGTAGAGCTCAGGATTGTGGTTCCTGTGGTCGTGGGTTCGATCCCCATCGCTCACCCCAAATTTTTCCGCCAGTTGCGGGCCGTTAGCTCAATTGGTAGAGCAGTAGACTCTTAATCTATTGGTTGAAGGTTCGATTCCTTCACGGCCCACCAATTCGTGTTCGGGAATCCGGACGACGTTCTGTTGATGTCCCGGGTTAGCGTCCGTCAGTGTTCCCTGTTCGCGTCCACCCGTCTGAATTCGCTCCGTCGCATGTTCCGGGATTCTTCACGGGTCCTGTATTCGGCCGACTGACCGGGACCGGAAGATTCGCCTTGCCCTTGTTTTCGTGGCAGGCCCATCCGTTCCTGTCATCGACGTGTCACAATACATTCTTCCCGCGCTATGGTTTACTGCCCTGAATGGCAGTCATGCCTCGATTGGAGTGGTCATGTTTCAGGTTCGCATTCACGGCCGCGGTGGCCAGGGCGTGGTGTCGGCATCGCAGATGATGTCCGTTGCCGCGTTCAATCAGGGCTTGCATGCCCAGGCGTTTCCGAGTTTTGGTTCCGAGCGCATGGGTGCGCCGGTCACGGCGTTCGTCAGGATCGACGAGGCGCCGATCGAGTTGCGCGAACCGGTCCTCGATCCTGACCTTCTCATCGTGCAGGATGCAACGCTGTTTGGTGCGCTCGACCTGTTTTCCGGTCTGACTCAAACGGGCTACGTGCTTGTCAACAGCCAGCAGAGCCTCAGGGATCTGGGTATCGAGGATGCGGTCCGTTCCCTGCCGGCGGGTCATGTGGTGACGATTGCGGCGACCGAACTTGCCTGGCAGTACCTGAAGAGGCCCACACCGAATTCCGTCCTGCTCGGTGCGTTCGCCGCGATGAGCGACTGGCTGGAACTGGCGGCGGTGGAGCAGGCGATACAGGAGAAGTTTCCGGGCAAGGTCGGGGATGCGAACGTGGCGGCCGCACGGGCCGCGTTTTCATCTATTAATGGCGACGGCTGAAAGCGACGAGGATGAGTTGATGCTGAGACAAATGGAGGGTTCCCACGCCGTAGCGGAATCCGTTGCCCTTTGCCGCCCCCGGGTGGTGGCCTGTTACCCGATCACCCCACAGACCCACATCGTGGAACATCTGGGCATGCTGGTGAAACGCGGAGACCTCGCGGATTGCGAATACATCAACGTGGAGTCCGAATTCGCGGCCCTGAGCGCCTGTATCGGCGCATCCGCCATGGGGGCGAGAACCTATACCGCGACCGCCAGTCAGGGGCTCCTGTACATGATGGAGGCGGTCTACAACACCGCCGGTCTGGGGCTGCCTGTGGTGATGACACTGGGCAATCGCGCCATCGGTGCTCCGATCAATATCTGGAACGATCATAGTGATGCCATGGCGGCGCAGAACGCCGGCTGGATCCAGTTGTTCGTCGAGACCAATCAGCAGGCGGTGGATGTACACATCCAGGCGTTCCGCCTCGCCGAGACCACCAGCCTGCCCGTCATGGTGTGCATGGACGGGTTCATCCTGACTCACGCCCACGAACGCATCGACATGCCGGACCAGGCGCAGGTCGACCGTTTCCTGCCCGCCTTCGAGCCGCAGCAGATGCTGGATCCCGACAATCCGGTCACCATCGGGGCCATGGTAGGTCCCGAAGCCTTCACCGAGGTACGGTACCTGGCCCACCACAAGCAACTCGAGGCACTGGGTACGATCGAGGAGCAGGCGCAGGAATTCCGGGACATCTTTGGTCGCGACTCGGGCGGACTGGTCATGTCGCACTTCGCCGAAGACGCGGAAACGGTCGTCGTCACCCTCGGCTCGGTCATCGGGACCATCAAGTCGGTGATATCGGAGTTGCGGGACCGGGGCGAATCCATCGGGGCGCTGACCATTCGTTCCATGCGGCCATTCCCCAAGACCCGTGTCGGCCGGATGCTGAAGAACGCCAGGCGCGTCGTGGTCCTGGAAAAGGCCATGGCCGCCGGCATCGGCGGCATCCTCGCGCAGCACGTGCGCTGGTCCCTGGGTACCTACAGCGTCCCCATCTACTCGGTGATCGCGGGGCTCGGTGGACGACCCATCACCCGGCCATCCCTGCGGCGCCTGCTCGATCGGGCCGTGAAGGACCAGCTGGAGCTGACCCATTTCCTCGATCTGAATATAGAGGAGGTCGACCGGGAACTGGTGCGGCAGCGTTCGGGGGCGCTCTCGGGGCCCGCCGCGGAGAACATCCTTCGGGATATCGGCGCCCTGCGCGCCTCCAAAACCGGATAGGAGGGGATCGCAATGGGCGACATCGCAGACCAGCAGCGGGTCAGGTACTACCAGACCGGCACCCTGACCGTTGGCAACCGGCTCCTGGACGAGGGGAACCGTACCGTTCAGGCGACACGGGAACGCGCCAACGCCATCACCTCGGGTCATCGCGCCTGTCAGGGGTGCGGCGAGGCGCTGGGCGCGCGCTATGCCGTGGATGCCGCCATGCGGGCGAGCGGCAACCGGTTGGTGGCGACGAACGCCACCGGTTGCCTCGAGGTGTTCACGACTCCCTATCCCCAGTCGGCCTGGCAACTGCCGTGGCTTCACTCCCTGTTCGGGAACGCACCGGCCGTGGCGACCGGTATGGCGGCGGCATTGAAGGCCATGGGACGCAACGACATCAAGGTCCTGGCCCAGGGGGGTGACGGAGGCACGACCGACATCGGGTTTGCCTGTCTGTCCGGGATGTTCGAACGCAACGATGACGTGCTGTATGTCTGCTACAACAACGAGGCGTACATGAACACCGGGGTGCAGCGTTCCAGCCAGACCCCGGGTGCGGCGCGCACCGCAACCACCATGCCGGTGGGCCCCGAACCGGGTAATCCGTTCGGGACCGGCAAGTTCGTGCCCGCCATCGCAATGGCGCACGAGATCCCCTATGTCGCCACGGCATCGATCCATGATCTGCACGACCTGGAGCGCAAGATCGAACGGGCGATGGGGATAAAGGGTGCGCGTTATGTGGAGGTCTTCGTTACCTGTCCGCTGGGCTGGGGATCGAATCCCGCGCACACCCTCAAGGTGGCGCGGCTTGCCGTGGAAACGGGGCTGTTTCCCTTGTTCGAAGCGGAACATGGCGAGATCACCCGATCGAGCAAGATACGCCGGCCGACACCGGTGGAAGACTATCTCAAGCTGCAGCGCCGGTTCGCGCATGTATTCAAGCCGGGTAACGAGTGGCAGCTGGAGCATATCCGCGCCCGTGCGATGCGCAACATCAAACGCTACGGTCTGATCTGACTCATCGGGGCTCACATGGAACGCCAAAAACCTTTCGCAGTGACCTTGGACCCGGCGACGAGTCTCCTTAATTATACGGGCACCTGGCGGACCCAGCGACCCGTGTACATCAGCCGGATGCCGCCTTGCAACCAGGCCTGTCCCGCGGGCGAGGCGGTGCAGGCGTGGCTCGGTCTCGCGGAGGAAGGGCGCTACGAGGCGGCCTGGCGCAAGATCATGGAGGAGAACCCGTTTCCCGTGATCATGGGTCGCGTCTGTTACCATCCTTGCGAATCCTCCTGCAACCGCGTGCAACTGGACGATGCCGTCGGAATCAACTCCGTAGAGCGATTTCTCGGTGATCAGGCCCTGCGTCATCGATGGCGTATCGAACCCGGAGAATCCTCCGGAAAGCGGGTCATGATCGTCGGGGCGGGACCGGGCGGATTGTCCGCGGCCTACCACCTGCGCCGCATGGGGCACGAGGTGACCGTCTTCGATGCGGCCTCGAAGCCGGGCGGGATGATGCGTTACGGTATCCCGCGGTATCGCATGCCACGGGAAAAGCTGACTGCCGAGATAGCGCGCATCCAGGCAATGGGCGTCGATATCCAGTGCGAGACACGGATTGACGATGTGCTCGAGGCAAAAACCGCGGGTGGCTATGACGCCGTTTTTATCGCCATCGGCGCACAGGTCTCCCATACCATCGACATCCCGCATTCCGGGCCTGTGGTCACACTCGATGCACTGACCGTTTTGAGGGATCTCGAGCTGGAGCGACCGACCGAGCTGGCCGGCCGCGTGGTGGTGTACGGCGGTGGCAACACGGCCGTGGACGTTGCCCGAAGCGCGGTTCGTCTGGGAGCGATCAAGGTAACCGTGCTGGTCCTGGAGGAACGCGAGCACATGCTGGCGCATCCCTCGGAGATACAGGAAGCACTCGATGAGGGTGTCGAGCTTGTCAACCTGCGGTCGGTGAAGCGTATCGACGAAAAAGGCGTCGAGGTCGAACAGATGACGGCTTCCAATACACGCTGGCCGCGGTCGACGGGTGAGTTCGAGCATCTGGAGTGTGATGTGTTCGTGCAGGCGGTGGGGCAGCGCGTGGATACCGGGCTGGTGGACCGGGTCAGCGGACTGGAGATGGACCGGGGCCGACTCCGCGTGGACGACAGCATGCGCAGCCTCGTCGAAGGGATATTCGCCGGCGGCGACATGATCTCCAGCGGTGGCTCGGTGACGGCGGCGATCGGGCACGGCAAGACAGCGGCGCGCGCGATCGACGCCTGGTTGAAAGAGACGGTATATCAACGTCCGAAGCGCGCCGAGATCGCGAAGTTCGAGTTTCTCGAACCGTGGTACTACACGGACGCACCCAGGACCCACCGGCCGAGGCTCGATGTCGTGCGCCGAACCAGCGGGTTCGCCGAGGTGGTGGGCAATCTCGACGAGGAAACCGCGGCCTACGAGGCAAGGCGCTGCATGTCGTGCGGCAACTGCTTCGAGTGCGACAATTGCTACGGGGTGTGCCCCGACAACGCCATTCGCAAGCTGGGGCCGGGCAGGGGATTCGAGTTCAAATACGATTACTGCAAGGGTTGCGGGCTGTGCGAGAACGAATGCCCTTGCGGTGCCATCGAGATGGTTCCGGAAACCACCTGAAATCGTGACGGGGGGTAACTACCCACCAGCTCTAGAAACCGGCATTGCGTAACGCCAATGGGGCGTTCGTGGAGGAAGCGTTACCGGCAGGGATGCCGGTAGCAAGCCTACATGGATGGTTTTACGGCGTCTTCCGGAACGAATACCCCATTGCCGTTACGCCCCCGTGACAATGCGGAGCAGTTACGACGGGGGGGGGGGTAATCCCCGGCCCCCGGGCCGAGGTGCCTGGCATGCCGAGTCGCGGCGGCAAACCTCCGGGGATTTTCCTTCCGAATCCGGCTGATTCGCCGGTTGTCCGCCACTTCCCCCGGACTTTGGTTTCCTGAAATGTGAAACGCGTCCGGAATAGTACTTCAGAAAATCCTAATAAAGTGATATACTGTTTACAGGCCAAGGAAAAACCCGAAGACAACAAGTTTCTTCGGGGAATATAGCGAATCCCGAGCAGCGAGAGGGCGTCACTCGCCAGGCCACGCGAGACCCCTCAAGGCGCGGGCAGAGAACCGCTCGCCGTTGTCGGATAACAGGAGAAGTGTCATGCTAGAACAACTCGCCACATACATTATGTTCATCGGTTTTCCGTTGATGGCTCTTTATATCGGTGTCGGCCTTTGGGGTGCGTCCCGCAAGGATCCGACGGACGAAACGGAACTACCTTCGTAACGACTCAGCAGCCCTGAAAATAGGCATTGAGCAACGGCAATGGTGCGATTGCGGAGGAAGCGTTGCCGGCATGGATGCCGCCGGCAAGCTTACGGGGGCGTATTCACAGCGTCTTCCGCGGCAAATGCCCCATTGCCGTTGCGGCTCGGCGACCATGCCGAGCAGTTACCTACCTTCGTAATATGCCAGCCACGGACGGGTTTCCCCGGAAATTGCACGCCCTCCGCGTCCCTTGGCGGGGTAGCGATTCCTTGCGATAGAACGGACTATTGCGCGTCGTCGCGCCTTGCCAGGGAGCGCATATGACACTCCCTTCCTCAGGAAAACCCGTCCGTGTCGGGTATATTACCCGCCCGCACGGAACAAATTCCGCCGAGCTTGGTTCGGCGCGAAATTGAACTATCCATCCTCCTGAGTTGCTCTACCGGTTGCTTCCCCATGCTGCCGCAGCAAGGGATTGAAAATCACGATTGCCAGCAGGATTAGCCAGGCGAATGCAAGGTAACCAATGATTCCATCGAACGATCCGGTCATCCAGGACAACGCACTGTCCGGATTCTCATGCGAGGTCCGGTGCGCGACGCGGATGGTAGTCACCCATCCCGCATGCAGCCCGATGCAGTAGGCGATATGGCCACTGCTTGCACGCGAGCAGGCCAGGAAAATACCGACGGCAAAAAGGGCCAGCAGCGAATCAATGACGCGCGATGGCTGTGTGAAGGCATCGAACGAGTGGCCCAGGATGACGAACCCGCTCCACCAGTTCAGTTCCTCTACGGGTATCCGGTATTTCGTGTCGACGAAGTGGACCACGGCGTAGAGTGCGCTGGTCGCCAGGATAGCCCACCACATCCGTGATTCACGTTCGACCTCCGTGTACATGGCGCCCCGGAAGAACGTCTCCTCGATGAGCCCAACCAGGAGACCGCTGACAAGACCATCGAAAAACGCGGGACCCGCCGCTGTCAGGATGCGCTGCAGGTCCCCGGCCGGCACGCGGATCTCCAGACCCAGCATCAGCGCCAGCAGTGGAATCATGATCAGGATGCCGGCGCCGAATCCCGTGACAACGAATCGAATGAATGTCCGCCACGGTACCGCGTAACCCAATGCTTGTGCATTGCTCAGATTGCGCGCCCTGAGAAAGAAGTAGAGGGTCAGGGCCCCTAACGGGAGAACGAGTCTGCCGGAGAACGTATAGTAGGATGTGGCCGTGAACAGGTTGGCGAGGCGATAGACCGGGTACTCGAGTGCGGCGCCGGCGAGAAACAACGCGGCGATGTACGCGACGAAGATACCAGACGCTTTCATGGGTAATCGATCGTCGCGGGAGATTGGGTTGGTTATCGTTGGATGTTAGCACCGATTCCTGCCCGCGAACGATTTCCCGGCGAGCGGGATACCCCGAAACCCCGGGCATCGTTATAATTCACAGGATTCGCTTCAGCGAAAGTGGCGGAATTGGTAGACGCGCTGGCTTTAGGTGCCAGTGGGGCAACCCGTGAGAGTTCGAGTCTCTCCTTTCGCACCAGAAACCACATGAGCTGGCGTTCGCATCGGCGAATTCGACCAGACCATCTCGATTAACATGAAAAAGCCGAGGTTTGATTACTGATGCAGGTAACGGTGGAGACAACCAGTGGCCTGGGTCGCAGAATGACCGTTCAGGTACCGTCCGAGCGAATCGGGTCTGAGGTCGACAAGCGGCTGAAGGAACTCATCACGAAGGTCCGGATTCCCGGATTTCGTCCCGGGAAGGTGCCGCTCAGATTGGTCAGGCAACGCTATGGTGGGCAGGTTTTTCATGAGGTTGCGGATGAATTGATTCGAAGCAGCTTCCAGGAAGCCGTGACGCAAGAGAAGCTCAACCCGGTTAGCCCGCCGCAGATAAAGCCGGGGCCAATCGACAAGGAAAAGGCCTTCGAATACACCGCGGATTTCGAGGTCTATCCCCAGATCGAGGTGGCGTCCATGGAGCGGGCGGAGATACGCCGCCCGACGGCGGAGGTGACGGACACCGACGTGGACCGGATGATCGAGCAGTTGAGAACACAGCGCCGGGCATGGGAATCGGTGGACAGGGCCGCGGAAGAGGGCGACAGGGTTACCCTTGATTTCGAAGGCAGCATCGGCGATGAGGTATTCGAGGGCGGGACCGGCAAGGACATGGCCGTGGAGATCGGCGCCGGTCGAATGTTACCGGATTTCGAGCGGAACCTCCCGGGTACCCGGGAGGGTGACGAAAAGGACTTCGACGTCAATTTTCCCGACGACTACCGCAACGAGGCCCTCGCAGGCAAACCGGCACGGTTCAGCATCAAGGTGAGCCACGTCGAGCGCTCGGTTTTACCTGAAGTGGACGAGGAATTCGTACGTGCATTCGGGGTTGCAGACGGTGATCTGGAGAAGTTCAGAACAAACGTTCGATCGAACATGGAGCGCGAACTGGGGGAGAAGGTCAAGGCAAGGGTCAAGCAGCAGGTGATGGATGCCTTGCTCGATCGAAACCCGTTTGAAATCCCCGGTGCGCTCGTCGCCGAGGAGACCGAGAGGTTGAGACGGCAGACCATGGAAATGATCGGGGCCAAGGACCCGAAGGCCTTCCCCGACGAACGCTTCGGCGACACGGCCCGCAGACGCGTTTCGCTGGGGCTTGTCATCGGCGAGATCGTCAAGCAACAGGGGTTCCGCGCCGACGAGGCAAGTATCAATCAGGCCGTGGACGCAATCGTATCGAGTTATGAGGATCCCGCGCAGGTGCGGCAGTATTACCTGCAAAACCCGACCGCTCGCGCGGACGTCGAAGCCTCCGTCCTCGAGGACAGGGTCGTCGACTGGGTGCTGGCAGTCGCCAATGTGACCGAGGATCCAGTTACCTTCGAGAGTTTCGTCAATCAGCCCAAGACGGAGAATGCCGAATGAGTCAGTCGAGCCAGTCACCCCTGGAGACCCGTGCCCTGAATCTCGTGCCGATGGTGGTCGAGCAGACCGCCAGAGGTGAACGGGCATATGATATCTATTCCCGGCTCCTGAAAGAGCGGGTTGTTTTCATCGTCGGTCCCATTGAGGACTACATGGCGAATCTCGTGGTAGCCCAGTTGCTGTTCCTCGAGTCGGAAAACCCCGACAAGGATATTTCGATCTACATCAACTCGCCGGGTGGGTCGGTTTCCGCGGGGATGGCGATATACGACACCATGCAGTTCACCAAACCCGATGTCAGCACGCTATGCGTCGGGCAGGCAGCCAGCATGGGTGCCCTTCTGCTTACCGGCGGTACCAACGGGAAGCGGTATGTCCTGCCTCATTCGCGCGTCATGATTCACCAGCCCCTCGGCGGCTTTCAGGGACAGGCAACCGATATCGACATCCACGCCCGCGAGATCCTGAAGACCCGCGAGCAACTCAATGAGGTCATGGCCAGGCACACCGGTCAGCCTGTGGAGAAGATTCGCGAGGACACCGAGCGTGACAATTTCATGAGCGCCGAGGAGTCCGTGGCCTACGGTCTGGTAGACCAGATTATCAGTGAGCGGGGCGCCGAGTAACGCATCGGGAAGTATGGCCGTGCCGGGAATCCGCCCGCCAGGCCCGGATTCGACTAAACTTCACGTATGTGCTTCTCCGCTTCCGTGACAGTTGTCCGTAAATCGGTACCGGCGAGAGGCCGTAGCTTGCATATCCATCTGGAAACAGGCATCGTCTCGATATCGTTTGGGATCCGGATACCACTATGAGCGACAAAAACCATACCAAGGATCAGGATAATGGCAAGCTCCTTTACTGCTCTTTCTGTGGGAAGAGCCAGCACGAGGTACGCAAGCTGATTGCCGGTCCTTCGGTTTTTATCTGCGACGAATGCGTCGAACTCTGCAACGATATCATTCGCGAGGAGATGCAGGAGCAATCTTCCGCCGACGGAAGCAAGTTACCGATTCCAAAGGAAATCAAACGGATACTCGACGAGTATGTGATCGGTCAGGAACCCGCGAAGAAAGTGCTTGCCGTCGCGGTCTATAACCACTACAAGCGCCTTGAGTCGAGGAACACGGGCAAGAATGACGTCGAGCTGGCAAAGAGTAACATTCTCCTCATCGGGCCGACCGGGTCCGGCAAGACGCTTCTCGCAGAGACACTGGCGAGGTTGCTGGATGTTCCTTTCACCATCGCGGACGCGACCACGCTGACCGAGGCGGGTTACGTTGGTGAGGATGTGGAAAATATCATTCAGAAACTGCTCCAGAAATGTGATTACGATGTCGACAAGGCGCAGACCGGTATCGTCTATATCGACGAGATCGACAAGATTTCGCGTAAATCCGACAATCCTTCGATTACTCGCGACGTCTCTGGTGAGGGCGTACAACAAGCGCTACTCAAGCTGATCGAGGGAACTGTCGCATCCGTGCCACCGCAGGGTGGACGTAAACACCCGCAGCAGGAGTTCCTGCAGGTCGACACGGGGAACATCCTTTTCATCTGTGGCGGCGCGTTCGCGGGCCTTGACAAGGTCATCCGGGACCGGACCGAGAAGGGTGGCATCGGGTTCTCGGCGGAGGTGCGCAGCAAGGAGGGAAATAAGTCCTCGTTTGGCGAGATCCTTGAGGGTGTCGAGCCGGAAGATCTCATCCGGTACGGCCTTATCCCCGAGTTCGTGGGGCGGTTGCCGGTTGTCGCAACCCTGCGGGAACTGGATGAAGAAGCGCTGGTCAAGATCCTGACCGAACCGAAGAACGCAATCACCAAGCAGTATCGCAAGCTCTTCGAGATGGAAGGCAGCGAGATCGAGTTCCGGGACAATGCCCTGTACGCGATTGCGCGCAAGGCGATGGACCGGAAGACCGGCGCCAGGGGACTTCGCACGATTCTGGAGCAGGTCCTGCTGGATACGATGTACGACCTGCCTTCCATGGAAGACGTGGAAAAGGTCGTCGTGGACGAAACCGTGATTAGCGGTGACGCAAAACCCTACCTGATCTTCGACGGTTCCGACTACGAGAAGGTCGCATCCTCGGATTGACCCGGATCTCTCAGGCTGACCCTGTTCGTCCGCCCTTTCGGGCGTGTCACGCGGTTCCCCGGCCCTGATTTCCCTTCCCTGTTTGCCGGGCTGGTGTGGCGGACGGTCTGGCATGAAATTGTCCGTTTCTCTGTCCCGGCGACCGGGAATTCATGCGAAGCGGAGCGGGCAGCCTGCTATCGGACGAGCATGGCTTCGGTCTATTGTATTTCCCGCGCTTCGTCCCCATCTCTCCCCAAACAGATTGAAACCAGTCCGATGATGCCCCTTGCCGTCATCGGGCGCCCCTATTATCGAGAGGCATATTGAAATGGACAGCAACGAGACACTGAGTGGCGATGGAGAAAGCGAAGGCGAACTTGCGATGGTGCCCGTTCTGCCGCTGAGGGATGTCGTTGTCTATCCGCATATGGTGATTCCCCTGTTCGTTGGACGTGAAAAATCGATTCGCGCCCTGGACGAGGCCATGTCGGACAACAAACAGATCCTGCTCGTCGCACAGCAAAGCGCCGAACTCGACGAGCCAGGTACTGACGACATCTATCGAATCGGTACGCTATCGACGATCCTTCAGTTGCTGAAACTTCCCGACGGTACGATCAAGGTGCTGGTCGAGGGTGGTCAACGCGCCCGCGTTCGGGAGTTTGGTCGAGACGAAGACTATCTGACAGCGAGTATCGAACTGCTCGAGACGGACGATTCGATCGACGAGAAAGAGCAGGAGGTTCTGACACGCGCGGTGACGAACCTTTTCGATCAATACGTCAAGCTGAACAAGAAGGTCCCGCCGGAAGTGCTCACATCCCTTGCCGGCATTGACGATCCCTCGCGCCTCGCTGATACGATTGCGGCGCATATGGCGTTAAAGCTGGAAGAAAAACAGAAAGTTCTCGAGATTGATGACGTACGGCAGCGGCTGGAACATCTGATGTCGTTGATCGAGGGGGAACTCGACGTACTCAACATCGAGAAGCGAATCCGCGGTCGCGTCAAGCAGCAGATGGAGAAAAGCCAGCGGGAGTACTATCTCAACGAGCAAATGAAGGCCATTCAGAAAGAACTCGGTGAGATGGATGAGGCGCCCAACGAGGTCGACGATCTTGCGCGCAAGATCGACGAGATCGGTATGTCCAGGGAAGCGAGGGAAAAGGCCACGGCGGAGTTGAACAAGCTGAAAATGATGTCACCCATGTCGGCCGAAGCGACAGTGGTGAGAAACTACATCGACTGGCTTGTCAGCGTGCCATGGAAGAAGAAGTCCCGTGTTTTCAAGGACCTTGGAAAGGCGGAGAAGGTGCTGGAGGCGGATCACTACGGTCTCGAAAAGGTCAAGGAGCGAATCCTTGAATATCTGGCGGTCCAGCAGCGAGTACGTAAGCTGAAAGGTCCCATTCTGTGTCTGGTCGGCCCCCCGGGGGTCGGTAAGACATCCGTCGCCATGTCGATCGCGCGCGCAACCGGGAGAAAGTTCGTGCGCATGTCGCTGGGTGGCGTGCGTGACGAGGCCGAGATTCGCGGACACCGGCGCACCTACATCGGGTCCCTTCCGGGCAAGATCATCCAGAACCTTTCCAAGGTCGAGGTCAGAAATCCCCTGTATCTGCTCGACGAGATCGACAAGATGGCCATGGATTTCAGGGGCGACCCGGCCTCCGCACTTCTTGAGGTCCTTGACCCTGAGCAGAATCACACGTTTAACGATCACTATCTGGAGGTTGATTTCGACCTGTCGGACGTCATGTTCGTCGCGACCGCCAATACGCTGAACATCCCGGGACCGTTGCTGGATCGCATGGAGGTCATCCGGTTGCCGGGCTATACCGAAGATGAAAAGACACACATTGCAACGCGCTATCTGATCGGCAAGCAGACAAGGAACAACGGCCTCAAGGAAAAGGAAATCAGTATATCCGATACCGCGATCCGGGACACCATCCGCCACTACACTCGCGAGGCCGGTGTGCGAAATCTTGAACGGGAGATATCGAAGATCTGCCGCAAGGTCGTCAAGACAGAGACACTGAAGCCGACCGGGAAAAAAGTGCTGGTAACGCCGAGAAATCTCGAGAAGTATCTGGGCGTACGACGGTTCCGATACGGTCTTGCGGAGGAGAAGGACCGCGTAGGCCAGGTGACCGGTCTGGCATGGACCGAAGTCGGTGGTGAGCTGTTAACGATCGAAGCCGCGGTCATACCCGGCAAGGGCAAATTCACCTATACCGGACAACTCGGAGAGGTGATGCAGGAGTCGATACAGGCTGCCTCGACGGTCGTCAGGAGTCGTGCCGCGGTCTTCGGTATCGATCCGGGGTTCAACGAGAAAAAGGATATTCACGTTCACGTCCCGGAAGGTGCGACACCCAAGGACGGTCCCAGCGCAGGGATTGGCATGTGTACTGCCCTTGTGTCTGCACTGACCGCGATTCCCGTCAAGGCCAGTGTGGCGATGACCGGGGAAATCACGCTTCGTGGTGAAGTCTTGCCGATCGGTGGTCTGAAGGAAAAACTCCTTGCCGCGCATCGGGCCGGCATCTCTACGGTGTTAATCCCCAAGGAAAACGAAAAGGACCTTGTCGAGATTCCGAAGAATATCAAGCAGAAACTTGAGATTCGTCCGGTGCGCTGGATCGATGAAGTCCTCGCCCTCGCGCTGCACGAATTGCCTCGACCCATCGACTCGTCCGGGGAGGATGAAGACGGGCAGGAGATCAAGCAGGAAACCGGTGTGGACCGTAACGCCGGCAAACAGACCCTGCGTCGCCATTGATCTGGAGGTCATAAGGGACCGGCCGCCCGGCGGGTCCCTCATGATTCTTTTCAAGGAAGCAATAAGCCTGCCGGTTCGAATCGGCGGCGCACGCCGTGCTGACCTTGTAATCGTCAACAACAAAGATTGCCGGGCGACGGCGTTTCCTCGAGCACTTCCCTGAATGGAAACCATTGGGTACTGATTAATTTCCGTTGACAGCCCGTGGTCGTGCTTGGTATAAATTCGCTCCCTCCGGTTGCGGGTATCTCGCGAAATTTCGTTTGCTATTGCGATCACAATCCCAGACAGGCGATTGCTTCAGCGGGTTTGATCGATCCGCAGACCCATTCGAACCGGACGGTGCCCGATGCGTATGCCGGAAAAGACTATTTTCCCGGAGCGCTTTGTCAAGGTAGTGATTTTCGAGAGTTCTGATTCACTCACCGGATTCCGTTGGCGGTATCGGCCATCTGCTCCCGGCGTGGGTAAGTCAGCGCTTCGAAAGACTGTCCGCGGTAACGCCCGAAA
>JAYENI010000247.1:0-5596 GCA_034722015.1 Pseudomonadota bacterium | reverse complement strand
GCCCCTCCCCCGGTTTTTTCCGGATCCCCCACCGTGGGCTTGCCGCATCAGTCATTGCGCCATTGCCGGTGGCGTGCGCGCTGCCGATCAACCGTGACGAGTATGTCCCATCAGCGCTATCCCCATTGGCCCCGCGTATCCTTGCGGAGACCGGTCTTTATGCCCGGGCACCCATGACGTAGAATCCGCGACGTTCACCCGGACTCCGCGTTCGGGCATTCAGACGAAGGGACGGCGACACTACGGCGAGCGCGCCGGACCGTCAACGATCCGTGAGGGAGCACACGATGTATTTTCCAGCAGGAATTTTCGCCATTTCAATTGTCGCGGGATTGCTTTCCGGCGGCGTGGCCGCGGCGGATAAAAAAACAGACCTGACCGTAAAGATCACGCCCGATCTCGGTTCGGTGAAGGTTGAAGGCGGCATTATCGTGCGCCAGCAGGACCCGACCAGCACCGTCGATCCGGCCTTCGCCAAGACATCCCGCCCCTGCCCTCCGTTCTGCATACAACCGATGACACTGGCGCCCGGTGTGGAAACCATCGGGGAACTCGAACTGATCGATTATGTACGGCGCATGTCCGAGGGGGACGACGACATCCTGATCATTGACTCGCGAACGCCCGACTGGGTCGCGCGGGGAACGATACCGGGCGCGGTCAATATTCCCTGGTCGAAGATCAGTCCCTCGCAGGGCGCGAGTCCGTTCGAAATCACGGACATCCTCACCGGGACATTCAACGTGCAGGAGTCCGAAGGTCTGTGGGACTTTCGCGACGTGAAGACCCTGGTGCTGTTCTGCAACGGCATGTGGTGCGGACAATCCCCGACCAATATCCGCACCCTGTTGCGCTTCGGGTATCCACCCCACAAGCTCAAGTGGTACCGGGGCGGCATGCAGGCCTGGGAGATCCTGGGTTTCCGCAAGGCAAAGCCCCGCTAGCCGTTCGCCAGGGCGCAATCCGCCGAAGACGCATGCACGGGTCCGGCACCCGTTAAAAACAACCCCTTGACTCCCCCGCGGTAAGCATGAATACCCCATCCGACGCCCACATCACCCGTCCTCCACTACCCAACCGCGAAAAGCCCCGCGTCGATTGGGGGAGACTCTACGGATGCAGTGCGGGACTGGCGATCACCAGTGCGGTCCGCCAGCACAAGGGCGTGGTGCTGATCGTCACGCCCGACATGTCCTCGGCCTCGCGGCTGGAGCAGGAGATCCGGTTCTTCAATCCGGCGATCGCGGACGACGTCCTGCTGTTCCCGGACTGGGAGACACTCCCGTACGATGTCTTCTCACCACACGAGGACATCATCTCCCGACGGCTGGAGACCCTCAGCCGCTTACCTTCGCTGCGCCGCGGCGTTATCGTCGTGCCGGCCATCACGTTGATGCAGCGACTGGCCCCCCGCGGCTGGCTGGAACAGACGTCCCTGGTCATCGAGGTCGGCGAGACCCTGGACCGGGATGCCCTGAGACGCCGCCTGGAAGAGGCTGGAAACGTCCATGTCTCGCAGGTCATGTCGCACGGCGAGTATGCCGTGCGCGGTTCGATCATCGACATCTTCCCCATGGGCGGCGATCGCCCGTTTCGCATCGACCTGCTCGACGACGAGATCGAGTCGATCCGGGTCTTCGACCCCGAAAGCCAGACCTCGATCGAGAAGGCCAACCACATTCGTATGCTCCCGGCACGGGAATTCCCGATCAGCGAGGAGGGCATCAAGCGCTTCCGGCGCAACCATCGATCCGCGTTCGAGGGCGACCCGAACCGCAGCAGGATCTACACCGACGTCAGCGCCAATCTCATGCCGCCGGGTATCGAGTACTACCTGCCGCTGTTCTTCGAGGACACCGGCACGCTGTTCGATTACCTGCCGGACAGGACGCTGCTGATCAGGGACGTGGAAGTCGGCGCAGCGGCCGAAGGAATCGAGAAAGACTGTCTCGATCGCTACGAATCCAGACGTCATGACAGCGAGCGTCCCCTGCTGCCCCCGCAACGGCTGTTTCTGAACGCCGGGGAACTGGAGCAGGCGATGGCGCCCCTGCCGACCGTCGTCATGCAGCCCCGCGAGATCGCTCCGGGCGTGTCCGCAAGGGCCTGCAATTTCCCGGTCCGCACACTCCCTGCCCTGGCGCTCAACGCTCGCTCGGAAGACCCCGGGTCGGCATTGCGGTCATTTCTCGCCGACGGCCCGCAAAGGGTCCTCTTCGCCACCGAGTCGCCCGGACGCCGGGAGGCGCTGCTCGACGTCCTGAAGGGGCTCGACCTGCATCCGGTCGTGGTCGACGGGTGGCAGGGATTCCTGGAGAACGCCGATCCCCTCTGCGTCGCGGTGGCACCTGTCGAAGAAGGCATGAGGACGCAGGATCCCGACCTGGCGATCGTCCCCGAGCACCTGCTGTTCGGAGAGCGGGTACGACAGCGAAGACGGCGCAGGCCGGCCACACCCGATTCCCTGGCGGCCATTCGCAATCTCAACGACCTTCACCCCGGCGCGCCCGTGGTGCACGAGGAACACGGCGTCGGGCGCTATCTCGGGTTGCAGAAACTGGATGTGGGAGGCTCGCAGGCGGAGTACCTGACCCTGGAATACGCCGGGGGCGACAAGCTCTACGTACCGGTCTCCAGCCTGCACAAGGTCGGGCGCTACACCGGCGCCGGCCCAGAAAGCGCGCCGCTGCACCGCCTCGGCAGCGACCAGTGGCAGAACGTCAAACGCAAGGCGGCGGAAAAGGCCCGCGACGTCGCCGCCGAACTGCTGGATATTCACGCCAGGCGCGCGGCGAGGCAGGGCGTGTCCTTCTCGATCGACGACCACGACTACCAGGCATTCGAGACCGGCTTCCCCTTCGAGGAGACCCCCGACCAGGAAACGGCCATCGACGATGTGCTGCGCGACATGTCCGCCACGCGCCCGATGGACCGCGTCGTGTGCGGCGACGTGGGATTCGGAAAGACCGAGGTGGCGATGCGCGCGGCGTTCGTCGCTGTCAACAACGGACGACAGGTGGCGGTGCTGGTGCCGACGACGCTGCTCGCCCAGCAACACGTGCAGAACTTCCGCGACCGCTTCGCCGACTGGCCGGTGCGGATAGAGGCCCTGTCCCGGTTTACCGGCGCGAAGCAGCAGAAGAGTGCGCTGGAGGGAATCGCGAACGGTACGGTCGATATCGTCATCGGCACCCACAAGCTGTTGCAGCGCGGCGTCGGGTTCAAGCGCCTCGGCCTGGTCATCGTGGACGAGGAACATCGCTTCGGGGTGCGCCACAAGGAACGTTTCAAGGCGCTGCGCAGCGAGGTCGACCTGCTGACGCTGACGGCCACACCCATTCCGCGAACCCTGAACATGTCCCTCAGCGGGCTGCGCGACCTTTCGATCATCGCCACACCGCCCGTGCAGAGACACGCGATCAAGACTTTCGTGTCGCAGTGGGACAACATCATGATCAAGGAGGCCGCGCAACGCGAGTTGAAGCGCGGCGGACAGGTCTACTTTCTGCACAATGAGGTACGGTCCATCGACAGGACCGCCAGTCAGCTCGCCGAACTGCTGCCCGATGCGCGCATCGAGGTGGCGCACGGCCAGATGCCCGAGCGCCACCTCGAGCAGGTGATGCTGGACTTCTACCACCAGCGATTCAACGTGCTGGTCTGCACCACCATTATCGAAAGCGGCATCGACGTGCCAAGCGCCAATACCATCCTGATCAACCGCGCCGACAAGCTCGGCTTGTCCCAGCTGCACCAGCTGCGCGGGCGTGTCGGGCGGTCACACCACCGGGCCTACGCCTACCTGATCGCCCCGCCGAAAGGTGCGATGACCGCCGACGCCTTCAAGCGGCTGCAGGCCATCGAGGCGCTGGAGGATCTCGGGGTGGGATTCACGCTGGCAACCCACGATCTGGAGATCCGTGGCGCCGGCGAGCTACTCGGCGACGAGCAAAGCGGCCAGATTCACGAGGTCGGCTTCACGCTCTACAATGACCTGCTGGACCGGGCCGTGAAGGCCCTGCGCAGCGGCGAGGTGCCGAACCCCGAGGCGCCGCTCGACCACGGCTCGGAGGTTGACCTCGGCGTGACGGCGCTGTTACCCGACGACTATGTCCCCGACGTACACACCCGGCTCATCCTGTACAAACGCATTGCCGGCGCGGAGAATGAACAAGCGCTGCGGGAGCTGCAGGTCGAGATGATCGACCGCTTCGGGCTGCTCCCCGAATACGCCCGGAACCTGTTCGAGACGACGCGGCTCAAGCTTCGCATCGCGCACCTGGGAATCCAGAGCGTGGAGGCCGGCGCCGAAGGCGGACGCCTGCGATTTGACCCCGACCCGCAAATCGACCCCGCCCGACTGGTGGAACTGATTCAGCAACGCCCGCGGGAATTCCGGCTGGAGGGCGGCGACCGCCTCTCGTTTTTTCGCGAGATGCCGCGACTCGAGGAGCGTACGGAAGCCGTGCGGGAAATCATCGAGATCCTTTCACACAAAAAGGCCGCCTGATATGCGTCAACCCCCGCCTGCGCAAGGAATCGCACCCTTCCTGCTGGCCGCAATACTGGCCGCAATGCCTTTCCCGCAGGTTTACGGCGCCGGACCCGACTACCAGGTTGACCTGGTCGTGTTCACATTCGCCAACCCGCACGAAGACGAACTGATGACCTCCACCCCCCGGGCACCGGATACCGCGACCGCGGTCCGGCTGGACGAACGGCGATTACCCGAGGGCTTCGAACCGGTCCCGGCCTCGGGCAGTGAACTGTCGGACGTGGTGGCAACGATCAAGCGTTCATCACGCTATCGGCTGCTGGGCCACTTCATCTGGCGACAGCCCGGTCTCGACCGTGAAATGTCACCGGCGGTCCGGGTGCACGGCGGCAAGGACTATACCGAGGAGGTGCGCCGGCAGTACATCGCCCTTCCCCTCGATGACCCGCTGACGGAAACGAGGCTGCCAAGGGACGCGGTTCTCGAACAGTACGACGGGACCGTCAAGCTGGGAAAGGGGCGCTATCTTCATATCGAAACCGATCTGATCTATCGCCAACCCGAGACCGTTTCCGTGCACGACGCCACAACGGGCGTCGAGACGAGCCGCAGGGAACTGCAACAATATCCCGTCAAGGATCACCGGCGCATGCGCAGCGGCGAACTTCACTACATCGACCACCCGCTGCTCGGGATCCTGGTCAAGGTCACCCGGCTCGAGGGCGCCTCGGCCCCGCCCGAACCTGAGCCTGAGCCGGGTGAGGAGGAATAAAGCCCGGTATCTCCGCCCACCTGAGCCCGGGAACCTGGAACAAGGTTCCAATGTTGAATTTCGAATGATGAATGTTGAATTGCGGAGTTCGCTTCGCTCACGGAACGTTTACTGGGAAAGGCACAACATCATTGAACCGCGCGTGCAGCGCATCAACATTATTTTCCCGAGTTCGTTGGTCGTTCAGTTTTCCTTCCCGGCTAGCAGTGCGCCGATCAGCCGGCCGACGTCCTCCATGCCGCTGACCAGCGTCGCACGAATCTCGTCCATGGTGATGGCACCCGGCCCCAACCCCGCCGCGGCGTTTGCGCAGACGGCGCATGTCGCGT
>JAYENI010000246.1:0-5597 GCA_034722015.1 Pseudomonadota bacterium | reverse complement strand
GCCGGCCGCATGACCAACGAGGAGATCGAGGCGGTCGCATCCTATATCGCAGGACTTCACTGAGAGGTAACACGGCGTGTCGACAAAGTCATTGCCCGGAGTTGTACTACTACTGCTGCTGACGGCCACGGCGCTGGCGCGCACGGACTCGATAGACGAGGGAATCGATTACGAGCGGCTGGGTGTCGCGGTACCCACGGACGTCGAGCCTGGACAGGTGGAGGTCCTGGAGCTGTTCTGGTACGGATGTCCCCATTGCAAATCGTTCGAGCCCTTTGTGGACAAGTGGTTGGAAGACAAGCCCGAGTCGGCCCGGTTTGTCAGGATTCCGGCCACCATCAATCCAGGTTGGACTCCGCAGGCGCGAATGTATTACGCCCTCGAACTGATGGGTGAGATCGACCGGTTGCACCCCATCATTTTTCAGGCGGTTCACACGCAGGGAAGGCGACTCGGTGACCTGAGTGCCATGTCCCGTTTCCTGGGACAGCAGGGTGTCGATGTGGAGCGCTTTGTGGACACCTACAACTCGATGGAGGTGGACACGCGAGTGAGACGTGAGGCCGATAGAACCAGGCGATACGGCATTACCGGCGTTCCCACCGTAATCATCAACGGCAAGTACCGGACCAGCGCCACCATGGCGGGCAGCCACGACGACGTGATCAAGGTGATAAACTACCTCGTCGAACAGGAATCGAATCCGAGCTGATTCTTGTTTGCAGGGAAGACGCCGGTCCGGATGGCCCACAACGTCCGGAGATACCAGGCAACCCGCTTTCCCGGACCAGCATGACGGGAAGTAGCACGGGCGGCGGGATCCCGGGATGAGGGAACTGCAGACCCGAAGCGGTGTTCGAATCGCCGGGGCCGGCGGCTGGAACGCAGGCAATCAAACTCCGGTACACGCCCTTTTTAATGACACAAGGTCAGACTACCGCAACGGATTCGCAATCGCCGGTCGACCGACCGCTCAAGCGATTGAGGGTGCTGTCGTACAACATTCAGGTCGGCATTCCCTACAGCCACTATCGGCACTACCTCACACGCAGCTGGAAGCACTTTCTTCCCTTCCATGGCCGCAGGTCCAATCTGGACAACATTGCCGATTTCGTCAGTGACTTCGATATCGTCGGCATCCAGGAACTCGATGCAGGCAGTATTCGGAGCAGCCAGATCAATCAGGCGCAATATCTGGCCTCTCGTGCCGGATTTCCGCACTGGTTTGCGCAGACCAATCGCGACCTGGGACTCTTCGCACAACACAGTCTCGGGATGCTTTCCAGCGTGCGTCCCGCAGCGATCATGGGGCACAAGCTGCCGGGGCGCATCCCGGGCCGCGGCGCAATGGTGACTACCTTCGGAGAAGGCTCCCATACCCTCACGGTCGTCATCATGCATCTGGCATTGAGCCGCAGGGCGAGGGCACAGCAGCTCTCCTATATTGCCCAGCATGTAAGGAAGCAAGAGCACGTTATCCTGATGGGTGACCTGAACTGCCGCATCGACGACGAGGAGTTCCAGTCGCTGTTGAGCGCCACCCACCTTTGTTCTCCGGAGCAGGAACACCATACCTACCCCAGCTGGCGGCCGCGCCTCGGACTGGACCACATACTGGTGACGCCGGGCATGCACGTCGAGCAGAGTCGTACCTATCATGAGGCGGGATTCTCGGACCACCTGCCGATCTCGGTCGATATCAATCTTCCGGCTACACTGAAGCTGCGTCGCGAATCGCTGGCGCAGTAGCCCTGCCTGAACCTGGGCGATTTCTGTCAAATAATGTACCACCTCACTTGCCTGCCGGAACGATCGGACCGTAACGATCCGGTCTCGACAAACCCCACCGTTTGGGTCAATTTCCCGGTACTCCTCCGCGCCCCTTGTCTACTTTTCGTGCACCCGCGGGCCAACACGTCAAAAGAACCCGCAGACTGTCGGGAAAATTCAACCAGAGGGGAATCCTCCCCGCTCCCGATGGTGAAAAACCCATAGTATCGACCATGCAAGCGTCCCGGTGATAGACGGCTTGCCCTGTCGAAAATGGAGGTTTTTCAGTGTCGGAAATGCGTACCTCGATCTGCTGCGCCGTCTTGTTGATGACGACTATCTTGTCTGCATGCGATGGTTCGGCGAGCCCGGATTCCGAAATCGGTACCGGCAACCCGGATACGCTCGATAGTTCCGAGCCTGCCAATGGTGTCGAGGAATCCAGGCCAGCCGGGGAGGCCTCTGTCGGATCCGGGACCAGTACCTGCACACCGAGCCAGGCCGAAGAAGAGATGCTCCGGCAGATCAACATCGCCCGTTCACAGTCAAGGCACTGCGGACCGGATCACTACGAGGCAGCCGGTCCGCTGGCTTGGGACTGCAAGTTGCAGAAGGCCGCCTACAGTCATTCCGAAGACATGGCTACGATCAATTTCTTCAGCCACACCGGATCGGACGGTCTAAGTGCCGGGGATCGAATCGAGGCGCAAGGTTATACGTGGAGGTCCTGGGGAGAGAATATCGCTGCCGGTTACAAGACGTTCAGTACGGCGCTTGACGGCTGGCTCGACAGCCCGGGGCATTGCTCCAATATCATGAGTCAGAAATTCACGGAGATCGGAATGGATTTCGTTACCGACACCCGGTCAGACTACGAAATCTACTGGACACAGGTCTTCGCCAGACCGGCGCCCGCGACAGAGTAATAAAGTTCACCTCGTTGCCGGGCGTCCACCAGGACGCGCATCAGTGCGACTGGCGTTTCGGGTTCAATGGCGCGCGACAACTCAAATACGCTGAAAAGCGAAAGTCGTCCGCCGAGCGAGGCTTTTCCGCAGTAGCACTTCCATTCTCGGACAGGCTCCTAGGGCTCCGTCCGTCTTCTCAAGCCCCCCTCGCCTGCCTCCTCCATCATTTGTATCGATCCCGCCTCCCTCTCGGCGGCAACGCAATTCCTGAAATCAGACGAGTCCGGCGCGTATCCCTTGCCGGAACAGGTGCTCTCGGCCGTGGTCTGGCAGGCCGCAAGCAGCATAATGCCAATAAACAATAGAGTAGTCCGCATGGTTTCACCGCCTCGAAAAGGGTAAATGAAAAATGACGTACCATTCGGCACGACCAGGGACGAGCCCGATATGCTTCGGGTTCGATCTCACATCCGCCGTTATTATATGAGTAACTCATCGTGGATCCGGCGTGAAACGGGTCCATTGGAACCCATTGGCGTATCTGGGCGCCTGCCGGAGAGATGTTGCTGATTGTTGATCCGGCCTGCGCCGGATGGCCGGGCCGGCCGGAGCGGAAGGGCGCGTATGGCGGGAAGTGACTGCGTGGATTGTCGGGCCGGTCCGGATGGCAGATCCAAAGGTTTCATCACAACTGTAGCAAGACAATGACCAGGCAGCAGGGGACTGAACAGGGAACGAAATCGCCTCCGGTCAGGGCCCGCGTCCTGATCAAACTGCTTCGCTGGACCGCCTTCAGCCTCGTTTTGGCGCTGGCCGGTCTCGTCCTGCTGGTGATGGTCCTGGCGGTCCTTGGTATTTCCCTGAATCTCTCCTGGCTGAATGAGCGAATTGAGGCCCTGGCGTCGGAGTCTCTGGGCCGGGAGGTCGTCATCGAGGGCCCGCTGACGCTCGTTCCCGGCCTGCGACCGTCGCTGCAGGTCGAGCAACTCCGCGTCGGCAACCCGCAGGGCTGGCCGGACACCGACCTTGCCCGGCTGCAACTTGCCCGCGTGCGTCCCGGCATCGTGGCGCTGTTGCGCGGTAATTTGCGAATTGACGAGCTGGTCGCCGAGGGGCTGACGCTCAATCTTGCAACCGGTTCCGATGGCGCGCCGAACTGGGAGCTCGATTTCGGTGGCGATCTTCCCGGTGACGAGTCGAAACCGGAGACGGGCGCGCTTCGCTTCATCGAGCTGAAAAAACTATTGCTGAGCGACGTCGTGATGACATATCACGACGGTGCCACCCACGAAACCCTGCGGGTTGAACTTACCGAGTTGACTGGCGACGCCCAGAAAGGGCGACCGGTCCATCTCTCCGTGGGAGGCGCCGTACAGGAGTTGCCGTACGAACTGCGCCTCACTGGCGGGACACTCGAGGCGCTGATGACCGGCGAGGGACCCTGGCCCCTGGATGTGCATGTGCATGCACTCGGAGCGAATGCGAGCATTACCGGTACGGTGGCGGATCCGCTTCGTCAACGGGGCCTCGCGCTCGATTTCAACTTCGAGGCCCGCACCCTGAAGGATCTCGAGGCGGCCCTCGGAAAGACACTGCCCGCCCTTCATCCGGTCGCCATGCAGGGACACGTCGAAGGTGGAAAGCGACGATATGAAATTACCAACCTGGCCGGGAGACTCGGCGAGAGCCGCCTGACGGGTCAACTTGCGGCCGATTTCTCTGCAGCAAAGCCCGATCTACGGGGTCGGTTGGATATCCCCGTGTTTGATGCCGGGATCTTCGTCAGGGCGATCGAATCGGGAGGACCGGACGGTACTCCCGGGAGTCAGAGAGCCGGAGTGGCGCAACGGCAAGTGTCCGAGGCCGAGCCGTTGAACTCGTCGGATGATTCGGAACAGGCATGGGACATCGATGCGTCGATCCTCGCGATAGAAGCCCCGAAATGGGTCGACGCCGATTTCACCCTCACCGTCAGCGAAGTCATCAACGCGCCCATTTCCCTGAAGGACGCCTCCCTCGGGGTGAACATCGCTGACGGACGCCTGAATGCCCCGGTTGCCGTCACCCTTGCCGAAGTCCCCTTCAGAGGTGTACTGGCAATCACATCCGACGGCGACGCCCCGAAGATCGGTGTCGAACTTGGCGCCATGGACAGCCAGATCGGTGATCTGGCCGCGCTGTTTGTTGATGCCGGTGGAATAGAGGGGCGGTTTCGCTCGGCGCACCTGGGTTTCTCGGCCCAGGGGAATACGTTACGCAACATGGTCGGCACTTCGGAACTGGATTTTTCATTGATCGACGCCACGCTGTCATACGGGCACGATTCGGAGGACCGTCCTGTTGATTTCGCCCTGAACAGCCTGGAAATGGCCTATGTCGGCGGCAAGGGCTCTACCGTCACCGCTGACGGCGCATTGCTCGGAGAGCCGTTTTCCATGACGTTGAAAGGCCCCACATTCAAGGAAAAGTTCGTTTCCGGCAAGTGGCCTGTCGAGCTGGAGGCGAACGGCGGCGGCGCCAATTTCACGCTTAAGGGAGTGATCGCGCCAGATATCGACGGCTCGCATCTCGAATATTCCCTGGCGGGCAATCATCTGGGTGGACTGGCTTCCTGGATCCCGGTTTCGCCCAAAGCCACGGAGTCCTACCAACTGAGCGGCGAGGTGTACGCCCAGGGCGCAGACATCCGGATCCGTATCGAGCCTGGCCGGATCGGCGGTATGCGTTTCACGGGAGAAGCGGGAATCCGGCAGGAGAATGGAAAACCGGTGTCGCGGTTGACGATCGATGCGGGGGTCGTGGATCCCCGTGAAATCGAGGCGTTACTGCCTGAAGGGAATGGTCAGGTAAACACACCCAAAGCGAAAAAGCGCTACGCCATCGACGTCCCGATCCTGCCCAGGGGCATCGAGATTTTCG
>JAYENI010000245.1:0-22965 GCA_034722015.1 Pseudomonadota bacterium | reverse complement strand
ATTTACAGGATGTCGAGCGAAACTTTCGGCGGCTAAAGACCGCGTTCCTTGAAATTCGCCCAATTTTTGTCCGCAAAGAGCAAAGAACGCGAGGGCATGTCTTTATTGCCATGTTGGCACTGAAAGTCCTGCGTCTAATGGAACAACGCCTCGGCTCGGCATTTGGTACCACACAGACCAACCCCGAGGCAGAAACCGCGGACAGTGCCTTGGCGGCGCTCTCGAGATTGTGTTTGGAACACTACACCATCGGTCAACAAGAAATCGTTGGGCTTCCCCGCCCGGACGCGCGCCAGCAACAAATCCTGGATGCCCTCAACGTGAAACTCGTCGCCCCTTAATCGCCTGCCTATTGTAGCCAGGCGGAACGCCGCCTACTCCTACAGTAACACCATGTTTTTGCATGCATTATGCTGTTCTTGCCGGATTTTCACAGGGGGAAGGTGAGCCGGATGAACTGCAACCCGACCAGCTGGCCCGTCACCTTGCGCACCGGCACCACCAGGCCGCCGCCGCGCGAAAACTTCACCCCATGCGCTTGCACATACTTCACCTGCAGATACCGGCTCGAACCCATCTCCGGCAGGCGTGGCCACAGCTTCGCGGCCCGTTCGGCCGCCTTGCGCGCCTCGCATCTCAGCCGCGCGTACTCGGCCTGATCGGCATCGCTCAGTCCGCGCGCCTGCCCGCCGATCTTGTATGTCCCGCAATCGTCCCGCCACCAGCCGAAGGCCCCGGCGATCAAGTGGCGCCCATCGGCAAGACTCAACTCGTGCGCCACGTACCAGCCGTCCTTGCGACTGCGTTTGTCGTCGCGATGCCGGACCCGGCGCAGCACACACGTGGTATCCAGATGCTCGACCTCCAGGCCATAGCCGATGAGCTGATCGAGCGCCGCCTGGTAGACGTCCATCGTGTGCGCGGCGGCCTGATCAGGCATGTCCGGATCGCATTTCGAAACTGCCGGCATGTGACGAGATCCTTGAATTCTGTCCTTTTTCCTTTACGTAGTACGTAATGCGTAATAAACTGACCCCATGATCAAGAGCTTCTCCGACAAGATGACCGCTGCGATCTTTATCGGAAAACCCGCGCGGCGCTTGCCGCCGGAGATCAGGAAACGCGCCCGTGAAAAGCTCGACATGGTGGATCGTGCGGTCCGGCTCGAGGATCTGAACACCCCGGCATCGAATGGCCTGAAGGCAAAGCGGGGCGATCGCAAGGGCCAGCACTGCATTCGCATCAACCGGCAGTGGCGAATCTGCTTCAAATGGAAGGATGGCGACGCATACGACGTCGAGATCGTGGACTACCACTAGGAGAACGGCATGAGCATCAAACGTGAAACGCTGGACGGGATCGATTTCTCCGATGTCGTCGATCCGCACGGAACGGCAATTCCCCCGACCAGTCCGGGCGACATCCTGTTGCACGAATTCATGGAGCCGCTGGGTCTGTCGGCCAATTCGCTGGCCGGCGCGTTGCGCGTCCCCACCAACCGCATCACCGGCATCCTCAACGGACGACGCTCCGTCACCGCGGACACGGCCTTGCGGCTGGGCCGGTATTTCAGGAACACCCCGCAGTTCTGGATGAACCTGCAATCCGGTTACGATCTGGATGTCGCGATCTCGGAAAAGGGCGCCGCGATCGCCAACGAAATCTCGCCGAGCGCCGCGTGACCGCGTCATGAAATCCTTGAACGGCGGGAAAGATCCATGGGTTGATCCGGATGATGCGCCGGAACTGAACGATGAGTTTTTCGAGCACGCCACACCGAAGATCGGCGGCAAGCAGGTATCGAAGGAGGAGATCCAGTCCGCTTTCAAGGCGCACCAGTGAATAAAAAAACCCGCCGGCGTTGCGACGGCGGGGATTACTCGGGGGACGGACGATTGCTTGTTTTTGTTATTGGAGGACGGGAACATGGCTATCGTCTCAGGCCCTTTTCCGGTTCCATGCGCCGCACGGCTTGTGGGCTGCGGGACTTGAGTACCAGCTCGAACCGATCATGCGCGCGCTTGCGCTGGGCGGGTGTCCGTGCGCTCGAGCGTTGCAAAAAGGCGATATCGATCTCCACCTCGACGGCGGCATCGCGCATCGCATCGCTACTTGAATGATCTTCGCCCGTTCCCACGGACCCTCCCCTATGACCACCGGTGCCCAGTGGTGATTGGCGTTCTTCTCAGTGCGGTTCCGTTCGCTCCGTTACAACCTTCTCCTGAAACCGGTCGAGCGACTGCTCGATGATGTGGCGCGCCAGCTCCTCGACCGCCATGCCCACCTGCTTCGCGGCATTGCGGATCTGCGCCGCCTCGATCTCGTCAAGTTCGATGACCAGATCACTGGCGTGCCGCGGTCGTCCCATGCGCCCCGGCTTCTGTCTCAATCCAGTTTCCGCCATACTTGCAGTATCCTTTGACTAGCCAGTCTGGAGAAATCCATGGACACGACCTTCAAATGCAATCACTGCCACAGCCTCATGAGGAAAACGACCAAGGCCGATCGCGACATGGTGTTGCTGCTGCTGGCCGTGTTGCTGTTCCTCGGCGGCGCGATCATGCTGTTCGTCGTACCCGTCGGAACCGTTTTTGGCATCATCCTGATGCTCGCCTCTCTATTCCTCGGCTACAAAAAGATCAAGGTCTGGAAGTGCCCCAACTGCGGCCGTTTCTTCGAGCGCGCCTGACCCGTTGAAACTTCCTCCATTGCCGGGCCGGACAGCGGCGCGGCGAACCATTCCTGCCTCGATCCCGACCTAACCGCTCGTCGAGAGTCCCTATCAGGGCCTTCCATCCTGCGATTCCGGCGTGCCAGACTCCGGCTGAACGACCGGACGATGCAGTGCCTGCAGCACGATCGTACGCGCCAGGGCGGCGGCGGGAAGCCCCATCCGCCTCGCCAGGGCCCGCAACAGACCGGCGTCGTTGTCGCTCAGCCTGAGTTTGACTTCGATATCGTGCATCGGTACCTCCTTGTCACGATCGCATAGGGTCTCTGCTTCCAAGCGGCAGAGCGCGCATTGAAAAAGTCACCACGGCCATCGGAGGGCTTCATGAAAATCCTCAAACTCACGGACAGAACCCGCCTCGGAAATGTCAGCCAGATGCTCGTCGATGATTTCGGGCATAGCGTTTCACTCACCCTTGGCAACGATGCCGGTCAGACACTGCGCGTCACCCTGTCCCACGGGGAACTCGCCGGGTTCATCGAAAACCTCATCGGCCTCGGCATCGATGCCGCGAAGGCGCGTACCGGGCATCGCCCCGTGCCGCTAACGATCTCGCCGCCGGAGCGGTACTCCAGGAGCGAGGTCACCGACATAGGCGTTGCAGCATCGTCCGCTCGGACCAGCATCCATCTGGTATTGCGTCTTCACGATCTCGACCTGTCCTTCCGGTTGGAGCAGGAAAAACTCGCCGGCCTGGAGCTACGGGGTATTTCCGCGGACAATCTGTGGCTGGTCCACCAGCTGCTGAACCGTTTGTCATGAGCCGTTATTTCAGACCGTCTCATTCCATGCCGAAGATCTACCTGTACCGTGATCCGGTGGATTTCCGAAAAAGCTTTCGCGGTCTGGCGGCCATCGTCGAACAGGAACTGGGACACAATCCGTTTGACGGTGGTCTATATGCCTTTAGCAATCGCCGGCGCAACAAGATCAAGTGCCTGTACTGGGAAGAAAATGGTTTCGTGCTCTATTACAAGAGCCCGGTCGAGGAAAAGTTTCGCTGGCCACGTCCGGATGAAGAGGTCATGCCCCTGACCGGTCAACAGATCAACTGGCTGCTGGACGGCTACGACATCAGCGTGATGAAAGGGCATAAAAAGCTGCATTGCGAGGCCTTGTTCTGAGGAAGTAATAACGCCGTTCTGTTAAAATACAGCGCATGCGGACAACGAGAAAAATACAAGAACAAGCGCCTGTTTTAGCCCCTCCGACGGTGCCCGAGTTACTCCTGGCCTGCCACTGTATCGGCTGGAGAAGATCCTCAAGCGTTACGGCGGCAACATCACCCGTACGACGATGGCCAACTGGATTATCCGGCTGGACGATGTGTTCAAACCGCTGATCAACCTGATGCGGGAACAGCAACTGGAAGGTTGTTGCCCTGGAATATGCGCTAGCAGCATTCGGGGACAGTGGGAAGGGTGCCAGTTCTTTGGCGCTTACGTACGTCGAGGAGGTGAAGGGCTCGGCCGGGGCGAAGGGCGACATCACCATCCCCGAAGTCTTCAGTCTTGGCATCCGCCCCTTCAAGGGCATGGTCCCCTGTGAACTGAAGGCCCGCTTCCGCTATCGGATCAACGGCGGCCAGCTCTCCATGCTCTACAAGCTCCATCGCCCCGGCAAGATCGCCGACGCCGACATCGTCGAGGAGATCGAGGAATGCACCAAAGCACCGCTGATCGTCAACGCGAGCGATTGATGACCATCGCACTGCGAATCTTCGAGCAGGCCTTCGCCCCCGAAAAATATCGGAGTCCGCGCAGCCACGCTTACAAGAGCGGCGTCCTGTGCTTCCTGCGCTTCAAGGCGGGAGAGATCGCGCATCCGGATAACCGCATCCCCTACCCGCCCGGCAGCGCGGAGTCTGACGCCTGGTACGCGGGAATGGACGAAGGTTACGCCAGATGGCGGTCGCAGCGAAACGGGAGCAAGCATGACTACCAAGCGCATTGAAGACATGACCCGCGCGGAGTTCATCCGCAAGTACCAGGTCCTGAAGAACTCCGGCGTGCCGACCGAGGCCGAGATCGCCGAACGATTCCATCGCATCGTGTCGCTCAAGAGCAGCGTCGACGCAGGCCTGTTGAATGAAAACATTGGACAGAAACCCAGTCACCCAGCTTGCAAAGACGATGAACACGGAAAACATGCGAAACCTCAATGAATCACGCCTTACCCTGGCATGCAAATCATCAAGATACTCGCGCCCCCTTGTCGTTGGCCCCCTCCAGATCAATCTGGTGATACCGCCCCCAGGGACTTCCAGAGTGGGAATGACATTGCCAGTTGCATAACCGTCATCGATCAATTCAGCAGCCAGGTCGTATTGCGTGTCATTCGGACCATTGGAGAGGATATCAATGTACGTCCCGCGCCAACTCGTTCTCCTCTAGATCGTTTTTTTTTATTCTCGGTTTCGTGACTCCATGGGTGATCGATTTATCGATCTGCAGATGACGCGATGAATCAGGACCCGATCTCACGCAACGCCGCGCTGCCCAGAAACGCAGAGCGCGTCATACCCCGCTGCTTGGCGACGGCATCGATGCGTGCCAGCAGGCCGGCAGGGATCGTGACGTTGATTCGCTTTGCCGGGCCCTCGATGGCGGACAGATCGACATCCACGAGGCTGATGATGAACCCTGCATATTCAGGGTCGCCACGCAGCTCGGAAAGGGAACTGGGCTCGGGGATCGCCTCCTCGCCCTCCAGGTGCAGGAGGATCGCCTCGCGCGCGTGCGCCAACACATCGCCCTCCTCGTCGGCCGCGGAAAAGCATCCCGGCAGATCGGGGACGATGATTCCCCAGGCCGTTTTATCGGTCCCAGGCTCAATGAAGATCGGATATTGCACTTTCATTCGATTTCTCCAGACCCGCCTGTTTCCGGATCGCCTTGACCAGACTACGGCCAAGATCCTTTTTCGGATGCGGGACCGTGACTACATGGGAATGATCGGGATGACTGAATTGGTGATAGCTGCCTTTGGTACGTTTCAACGTCCATCCTGCCTGCTTCAGTTCCTTGATCAGATCCCTACTGTTCATAGTGTGTACTATACACACTACAACATTAAATATAAGTAAAATCAATGAGAAATGCCGAAAATGTCCCGAATTGATGGCAGGAGGCTGTAACGATGCGCTGGGTACAAGCACGCCAGAACCTACATCAGCACAGTACTCAACCCACTGCGCCAATGCCTTGACCTCGCCGTCGCCGAGGGTGTGATTGCGGCCTCGCCGCCAATGGGTGTCACACTAAGGCGATTGCCGGAAATTTACGTACCAGATTGCGCAGGATTTTCGTTCGTCTGCAAGGCGCGGGAACGGACGCATAGTCGAACTATGCAACCGTTTCCGCAACGCCGAAGACGGGCGAAAAGACAAGCAGGCTGGTATGTCAATTTCCAGAAATCGCCTAAAGGCCCAGCAGACACCTACTGGCAGGAAACGTGGCGCGGACCCCTTCACCCGGGCTGAAATCTCAGCCCTGCTCGCCGGCCTCGAGGACCAGCCCGAGGTTCGAGCCTGGTATCAATTCTCGATCTGGACGGGGCTGCGACCTTCAGAGCAAACTGTTCGGAAGTGGTGGCGGGGATGAGGCCTGATAAGGGCGAAAATCGACGAAAACTGTTTTTCTGTGGCCCCGTGAAGGCCCAAGTTTCTATAACTTATTGATTTTGACGGGTTGACTCAAAAGTGGCAAAGTTGTGGCGGGTCGGGTACTGGGTGGGCTGGGTGAAATGGGACGCACGATCGCCATCGTCGAGGACGAGGCACTGCTGCGAGAGAACTACGCGGACGCGATGCGCGGACAGGGTTATGACGTCGATTGCTATGCCGACAGGCCGCTGGCGCTCGCGGCATTTCGCGCGCGCCTGCCGGACCTTGCCATTATCGACGTCGGTCTCGGCGACGAGGTGGAGGGCGGTTTCGAATTGTGCCGCGAACTGCGATCGCTGTCGGACACCGTCCCGATCATTTTCCTTTCCGCCAGGGACAGCGACCTTGACGCCGTCTCAGGCCTTCGACTGGGCGCGGACGACTACCTCACCAAGGACATCAGCACCCCGCACCTGCTCGCGCGGATTACCGCCCTGTTCCGGCGGCTGGAGGCGATGTCGAAGCCGAACGCCGGGGACGGCGCAATGCACAGGGGGCAACTGGAGATCGAACCCGACCGCATGATCGTTCGATGGGACGGCCATCCCATCGCGTTGACCGTCACCGAATTCTGGCTGATCCATGACCTTGCGCGTTTCCCCGGACACGTCAAGAGCCGCGAGCAGCTGATGCGGGCCGCCAGCATCGTGGTCGATGACCACACCGTCACCACCCATATCAAGCGAATCCGCCGCAAGTTCTCTCACATCGAGCCCGGCTTCCGCTCGATCGAAACCGTGTACGGGGCGGGTTACCGGTGGGTCGAGTAGCCAACGGGTGAACCCGCCGACGCGCCGGTGACGATACGCACGCAACTGCTGGTCCTGGGGTTGCTGGTATTTCTCGTCCTTCCCTGGGCCGGTTGCAGTGTCGTGCGGGACATGGAACAGGTCCTTCAGGCCGGTCAGCTGCAGTCCGCACGCATCACCGCACGCGCCGCGGCCCGCATCGCCGCCCCGTACCTTTCGGCGATCCAAGCCGATACCAGCCGGCGACAGCCGCTCTATCTGCATCCGGTCCGTTCCCCTCCGCTGATCGACGGGTTCGACGAGGACTGGGAACCGCTGCTGCGATGGCGCGAGCGCATCGCGGACGGCATCAGCGTCGTCGCGGCAACCGACGGCAACGACGTGTTCTTGCTCGTCGAGATCGACCGGGAGGACATCGCCTATCAGCGGGGCACCGGCCGGGACCCGGACGCCGACCACCTTCGCCTCGGGTTTGGCGAGGATGCGCCTTCGACACGGATCGCCACGGCAGCGCCAGGTCCCGTCGTCGGTCGCCGCGATTCCAGCCGGGAAATTCCGGAACCTGACGCGCGTATCGCCGGTAACTGGCAGGAGACCGGCGACGGTTACCGGGTCGAGATGCGATTGCGTACCGGCCCCGGTACCGAGGGCATCAGACTGGAGGCCTGGGGCGGGGGCCACCGGCTCATGGTGCGGCGTTTCGAGTTCGTGGCGCCCTCGACCGGGCTGTCCACCGCGCTTCGTCCCCTGGTGGACGACGACACACGCATCTGGGTCATCGACCATCGAGGATACGCACTGGCGCGAGTGGGTTACGCGGCCCGGCGCGCCACCCCGGCTGCACCCTCCATCACCGGCTACTGGCTCGGCGTTCTGCGTCAATCGCTTCAAGGCCCGGGCGCCCCGGACACACTCGATCGACCGGACAGCGCCCCCGCACCACGCGGCATCGAGGTGAACGAGGCCCTGGGCGGCCGCCCGACGGCACATTGGTACGAATCGGGTGATTCGGGAACGCCAGTGGTGTCCGCCGCGCACCCGTCAGCGTCCCGCGGCGCAGTCATCGTCGAACGTTCCGGAGAAGCGCTGCAGCGGGCCACCCAGCTCGCCCTCGGCAGAATCTCGGGCATCACGCTGGTTTCGCTGCTCGGCATCAGTCTCCTCGTGCTGGCTTACGCAACATGGCTGACCATACGCATCCGGCGATTGCGCGACGCAAGCGAGGCAGCTTTTCGCAGAGACATCGGCATTTCACACGAGTTTCCGTCATCGGGGGCCGGCGACGAACTCGGCGACCTCAGCAGGAGTTTCGCCTCCCTGATTTCGGAGTTGCGCGGCTATACCGAGTACCTCCGCGGTCTGTCGGCGAGACTCTCCCATGAATTACGCACCCCGCTGGCGGTGTTGCGTACCTCACTCGAGAACCTGGACGAGGACACGCTGACACCGGATGCCATGCGCTACGTGGCGCGGGCCCGTGAGGGCACGGGTCGCCTCACGGCAATGCTCGGCGCCATGACCGAGGCGAGAGGTGTGGAGGACGCGGTCCGGGAGACGGAGTTCGAGCGATTCGACCTTGCGAAACTGGTGCGCGGGTGCGCGGGTGGCTACCAGGAGATCTACCCGGAGCGGCGCATCGAGCCCGTCGACCTGGCGGGCACGTGCACCGTAGTCGGTGCCCCAGATCTGATCGCGCAGATGCTGGACAAGCTGGTGGACAATGCCGTGGACTTCAGCCCCGCCGGGGCGCTCATCGAGGTCGAGCTGTGGTGCGATTCGACGACCGCCGGGATTGCCGTATTCAATGAAGGCGAACCGCTTCCACGGGACATTGGCTCGCGTCTGTTCGAGTCCATGGTCTCGGTCCGCAGAACGCCAACGGACCGGCCGCATCTGGGGCTGGGACTGTATATTGTCAGGCAGATAGCGCAACGGCACGGCGGCGGGGTAAAGGCCGAAAACCAGCCATCGAGGGGCGGTGTACGCGTCGACGTGGCGATCGCGCGGGATTATGCCGGTTGAAGTCTCCCTGCACGGCTCATATATTAGACTAATCTAATGTTACGGAACCCGCGAACATTCGGTCGCGACGGATACGGCACTGGCCCGGGCATGAAGGCCGCTGTGCGACGCGCCTCCCCATGCCGGCGCAGACCCGCGTTAAAGGTTCCATTTCGACATCCAGGACGACAAACAGATGAGCGACTCTCCCTATATCACGAACGTCACCCGGGATACCTTTGCGCAAGCCGTGCTGCAGAAGTCCCGCAAGGTCCCGGTACTGGTGGATTTCTGGGCGGACTGGTGCGGTCCGTGCCACATGCTGATGCCGGTCCTTGCCGAACTCGTTGAGGCATACAAGGGCGAATTCCTGGTGGCCAAGGTCAACAGTGATGAACAGCAGGATCTCGCCGCACAGTACGGGGTGCGCAGTCTGCCTACCGTGAAGATCTTCCGTAACGGCGAGGTCGTGGACGAATTCATGGGCGCGCAACCCGAGTCCGTGGTCCGTGAGATCATCGATCGACACATCCAGCGCGAATCCGACAAAGTCTTTCTCAAGGCCCGGGCCGCCCTGGACACCGGCGACACGGGACAGGCGCTGGCCCTCCTGGAACAGGCCGCCGGCATGGACCCCGACAACGCGCAGATCCGCATCGAATGGGCGCGCGTCCTGCTGAAGAACGGGGACCCCGAGGGCGCGACGACCCAGCTGGATCTCCTCGGACCCGACGACCGGGACCTCCCGGATGCCCGCAGCCTATCGGCGCAAATGGAATTTGCCCGCAGTGCCGCCGATGCACCAGACACCAACGAACTCGCTTCTCGGGTCTCTTCGGTCCCGGACGATCTGGCGGCGCGCTACGGTCTGGGCGCCCGCAGGATTCTCGAGGGCGACTTCGAGGGCGGAATGGAACAGTTTCTCGAAATCATGCGCCGCGATCGGGGATTCAGCGACGACGCCGGTCGCAAGGCCCTGCTCTGCGTATTCGACCTGCTCGGGGAAGGCGACGAACGGGTCAAGCGCTTCCGTTCGAAGATGTTCGCAATCCTGCACTGACGCTACCCGCATGAGCGGCCCGGTGTTCACCCAAACGCTCATCCGGGCCTTTCCTCAATGCTTTCCAGGGGCCAGCGGGACTCCCCGGCGCTCGTGATTGATATAGGTCAACAGTGCAATCATCTTCGGGTCGTCGGCCGCCAGGGCCTCGGCTTCCAGCGGATTCATGATGCACCAGTTGACCATCTCCCACAGTTCCGCCACGCGTCCCAGTTGCTGTTGGAACTTGGGATAGGTCTCCGGATGCGTGTTGGTGGCATTCGGGTGACACTGGTCGCAGGAAACGGTGTTCTCGTTACCCAGACCGCCATGGAAGACCTTCTCGCCCTTCCCGACGACCGTCATGTATTCCTGCTGCCATCTTTCCAGATCCGTTGCCGTGAACCCGTCGGCCGACGCCGGAGAAATCGCTGTCAGGCACAGGACCGCCAGCAGTACCGCGCCGTGACACAAGCGGGTGCGCATGGACTCGTTTGGTATCATGGTCATTCCCCTTTCGGTCAGTACTGGGTTTGCGACGGTATCCGGGCGGCTTGCGCCTGATACGTCGTATCTTGCGGACGACCAGTCGCCACGTCGAACGCGACCGTGCGATTCCGGTTGTCCGGCAGCAGATAGTGCATGTCCACGTTGCCGGTGTTGATGTCGATGAACTGCCACCCGGTCGCGTCGCGTTCGAAGAACGGATCGGCACGGTTCATCGGCACCGTCAACTTCGGCAGATGGCTCTCCTGGCGGGAATACGTCTCCGGGTAGGGCCAGGGCCAGGCGGTGGCCATGGCCGCGTGGAAACTGATGTTCCCGATCTGGTTGTACTGGATCTGGTGAACGTGTCCGTAGATCACCGTCACCTTGTCGAAGGGTTTGAGCAGCGCCTGCACCTCGTCCGCGTCGTCGGTCCAGAAATTCCAGCCCTTGTAAATCTTCTGCAGCGGAGAGTGGGAGAAGACGACCACCGGGGTGTCCCGGCTCACCGCTTCCAGGTCCTTTTTCAGCCACAGGCGCTGCGTCTCGCCGACCATGAAGGGCGACCCTTGTGGATTGTCGAGCCGCGCCATTTGCCGCATTCGGTCCATGGGTTTATCCCAGTCGCCGTACATCCAGTCATCGAAGGTCAGGATGCTGTTCAGAACGACGAAGTGGACACCCTTGTGGTCGAAGCTGTAATGGTCGGGGCCAAGCCGGTCGCGCCAGTGCTCACCCAGGTCGACGTAGTAATCGTGTTCACCCATGACGTAGTGCGTCTTGCCTCGCAACCCGCCGAGAATCTCGAGGCCGTGGTCGATCTCCTCGGGTTTTCCCAGCTGAGCGATATCGCCTCCGTAGAAAACGAAATCCGGACGCGGCTCGAGCAGATTGGCCTCGGCGACCGCGCGTTTCAGCCCGCGGTCCCAGTTGTTGACAAACTGGTTACCCTTTACATGGGTGATGTGCGAGTCGGAGATGAACGCAAAGGTAAACGACTGCGGATCGTTCTTGCCGAACGCCAGCTCCACCACGCTCAGTGGCAGGGTGCCCGCGGCGAGCAGCGCCCCGCTCTTTTTCAGAAAATCACGACGACTGGTCTGGCTCATGTCAGGCTCCGGTTCTAGTGACTGGCCAATGCCTCGAATTCCGGGCTGGTGAGCGACTCCATAAACGCCACCAGATCCGACTTCTCCTCATCGTTGAGATCAAGGACACGAATACCCCCGCTCAGAAAGTCGGAGCGCGGATCCGACGCCTTTTCTCGTCCGCCGTTAGCGTAGAAATCGACAACGTCTTCCAGGGTCTTCAGGCTGCCGTCGTGCATGTAGGGTGCGGTAAGCGCGATGTTTCTCAGCGTCGCGGTCTTGAAGGATCCGACCTCGGTGAGATTTTCAGATACGGCGAACCGCCCCAGTTCCGACATGTTCTGCTTCGTCAGTACGGTGACGTCGACGTCCGCGCCGCGGCGCTTCTCCTTGACGAATTCATGCGCCGTTTCGGCCTCTCTGCCCCGAATGCTCTTGAAACCCACGCCGATATTGTGGAACCGGTTGTCGGTAAACAGGGCCTGCGTCTGCTCGATCCGGTGACAGGACACGCAGCGGCCCTTGCCGGTGAATACGGCGAACCCACGCTTCGCCGCCTCGGACAGCGCGTCGCTCTCGCCACCGTAAAGGTAGCGGTCGAAGGGCGAATCCCCGGCGACCACCGTGCGCTCGAAGCTCGCGATCGCGGCCGAGACATGATCCATGCCGATGTCCCCGGGAGACACACCGAATACCTGCCTGAACGCCACGGTGTAGTCAACGTCTCCGCGAATGACCGTCAGAATCGGGCCGTGGTCCGGCAATCCCATCTCGACAGGATTGACGAACGGCTGCGTGGACTGCCGTTCCAGGCTCGGCTCGCGCCCGTCCCAGAACTGCGTGCGCAGATACGCCGCGTTGATGACCGTGGGCGCGTTGCGCGTCCCGGTAAGGTCCTTGATCCCTTTCGAGACGCGCAGGTTGTCAGTAAAGGCCTTTCTCTGATCGTGGCAGGTGGCGCAGCTCACCTCTCCAGTCGAACTGAAGCGCTTGTCCTCGAACAGCTTCTTGCCGAGCGCGATCTTGTCCGGGGTCTGCGGGTTGTTTTCGGGTACCGGGACCGGCGGCAACCCCAGGGGCGCCGCGTTCAGTCCGGCCCATGCGGTACCTGCGCATACGATCAGGGCAAAACGCTTTAGCATGGAAAGTTCCTCCGTTGGTCTGGCTCACGCCACTGGAACTCCGCGGCCCCTGGGATGCCCCGGCGTGAATCGAAGAATCACAGCCACCGGCAACCCTGTCCCCTGACACTAGCTCGCGCGTGCGGGAATACCAATTGAAAGAACCAAATGCTTTAATAGGCGCTCACTATCATCAGCTGAGCGGCGCATGAACCTTTCGGAACTTCGATACGTCGTCGCGCTCTCCCGTACCCGCCACTTCGGCCGCGCCGCGGAGGCCTGCTTCGTGAGTCAGCCGACCCTGAGCGTGGCCGTCAAGAAGCTGGAAAACGAACTTGGGGTGAAACTGTTCGAGCGCGGCGCGCAAAGCGTGCAGATCACGCCCATCGGAGAGCGCATCGTGGAGCGGGCACAACTCGCGCTGGAGGCCGTGGAGGCGGTAAGGCAGACCGCCGAAGAGGGGCGCAACCAGCTCGTCGGGCCGCTCAGGGTCGGCGCGATCTACACGGTGGGGCCCTACCTCTACCCCGACCTGATCACGAACCTGCAGGAGCTGGCGCCGGAGATGCCGCTGCTGGTCGAGGAGAACTACACCGCGGTGCTGGCGGAACGGCTCAAGCGGGGCGAGCTGGATGTCATCATCATTTCACTGCCCTTCAACGAGACCAATGTCCTGACCACCCCGCTTTACGACGAACCGTTCGTGATACTGCTCCCCGCGGCGCACCCGCTCACCGCCCGGCAGACGCTGGCGTCGGCTGATCTCGAAGGGGAGACCATCCTCCTGCTGGGTTCGGGACATTGCTTCAGGGAACAGGTCGTCGATGCGTGTCCCGCCTGCGCACCCAGACCGCCCGGCCAGGGAAACCTGGGCAACACGATCGAGGGAGGATCGCTCGAAACCATCCGCCACATGGTGGCATCGGGCATGGGACTGACGGTGCTGCCCTGCACGGCCGCCGGCGTAGACCGCTACGCCCAGCGCCTGCTCGAGATTCGACGTTTCTCCGGTCCCGTTCCCAGCCGCCGGGTCGCGCTGGCCTGGCGCGCGACATTCCCCCGCCCGAAGGTAATCGACGCCCTTCGCGCCGCGGTAGGCGCTTCCCATCTGAGCTGCATCCAGCTTGTCCCGGGCGGCGAGTCCCGCCAGAAGCCTCCGAGTTCGACCAGCATCCAATAATAGCTAATACCTATCTCTCATATTTTTATTATTCATTTGTTTAATTGCCATGCGTCCCTTAGATTGATTCCCATGCCCGGCCGTTGAGGCGGGCACAAATTTACGGACTTTCGAAGATCAATCATTGAGGACCCGAAAATGAATGACACCACACAACAGAGCATGCCCCGCCTGAACGAAGCGGCCCCGGCCTTCGACGCACCGACCACACACGGCCAGAGAAAGCTCGAAGACTATCGCGGCAAGTGGCTGGTGCTTTTCTCGCACCCGGCAGACTTCACGCCGGTCTGCACCACCGAGTTCATGGCCTTCGCCCGCCGTCACGAGGAGTTCCAGGCGCTGAACACCGAGTTGCTCGGCCTGTCCATCGACAGCCATTACAGCCACGTCGCCTGGGTACGCAACATCAAGGAGAAATTCGGCGTCGATGTGAAATTCCCGATCATCGCCGACCTGTCGATGGACGTCGCCCGGGCCTACGGTATGATTCACCCCGGTGCGGCTGACACCTCCGCGGTGCGGGCCACGTTCGTGATCGACCCCGAAGGCGTGTTGCGGGCGATGGTCTACTACCCGATGACCAACGGCCGCTCCATCGACGAGTTCCTGCGCCTGATCCAGGCCCTTCAGACCTCCGACGCCAACGGCGTCGCGACCCCCGAGGCGTGGAAGCCCGGTGACATGGTCATCGTTCCGCCCCCGGCAACCGCCGAAGCGGCCGAGCAGCGGATGACAGAGGGCTATGAGTGCGTTGACTGGTACTTCTGCAAGAAGGCCATCTGACCCTTCGAGGTAGTCTCCCCGTTGCCCGAAGCAGCGGGGAAATACCAAAAAAAAACGCGCCTTTCGGCGCGTTTTTTTATCGGACACGGTCCCGGCTAGCGAGCGGAAACGGTTTTCCCGTTTTTCAGTCCATCCTCGTCGCTGACCTTCTGCGCGGCCGTCTCGTCGAGGTATTTTGAGAGCTTGTCAGCCGGCTTGTATCCGGGCAACAGTTCCCCGCTTTCCAGCAGGATCGCCGGCGTACCGTTCACGCCCATCGCCAGGCCCAGGTCGTGCTGCTCGGTTACCGGGTTCTTGCAGGTCTTTTCGGGGATTTTCTTGCCGGCCTTGGCAAGATCCATTGCCGCATTGCGGTCGTCGGCGCACCAGACGCTCACCGCCTTCTGGAAACCAGGCGAACCTTTCTTGCTGCGCGGGAACATCACGTAGCGAACCTTGATACCCAGGTCGCTGTATTCACTCATCTCGGAGTGGAGCTTGCGGCAATAGACGCAATCCACATCGGTAAAGACAGTAATCGTGTGCTTCGCCTTGCCACTGGGTTCATAAATAATCATGTCCTCGTCGTTCACCCGCGACATCTCTTCCATCCGGGTACGGGACATGGTGACGCTGGTCAGGTTCTCACCCGCCTCGAGGTCGAACAGCGAGCCGCTGAACGCGTACTTTCCGTCCGCGCTGAAATACATGACCTGGGTCCCGTAAACGACTTCCCATATCCCCGGGACGGGTGTCTCCCGCATGCTGTCCGGCGCTGCCCCCGGGATCAGCGCCTGAAGCTTGGACCGCAGCACTTCCAGGTCCTTCGCGCCTCCCGAGGCGGCGACCGGCTGGACAAGGGCAAGGGCGATGAACACCGCCGTTATCATTCGAATCTTCATGTATCACTCTCTTGCTGGATTACTGTTTACCGTGCCCCCCCCTGCGGGGAGTCATCGAGCCGTTGGGAGTCGCGACTGAACGGTTTTCACCTGATTCGGACAACCCGTCGGCCCGATAATTCATCCGGACCTGCCGGAAGACGTGGACGCGGGTCACTTCCCGGGACCCGACAGTCACCCCCGGGGGTGGTGACGGGCATGGAGATCCCGCAGACGTGCGCGGGCGACGTGAGTATATATCTGTGTGGTGGAAAGGTCACTGTGTCCGAGCAACATCTGCACGGCGCGCAGATCAGCGCCGTGGTTGAGCAAGTGGGTCGCGAACGCGTGTCGCAGGGTGTGGGGCGAGATCGGGCGGTCTATGCCGGCGGCACGGGCATGACGTTTGACGACTTGCCAGAATGCCTGTCGGGTCATGCCGGCGCCGCGGCTGGTCACGAAGACCGCCTCCGATCCGTCGCGCCCCTTCATCAGTGCCGGCCTGACTTCTTCGAGGTAGCGCTCGAGCCATTCGAGAGCGGCCTCGCCCACCGGAACGAGGCGATCCTTCGACCCCTTGCCCGTGACCCGGACAACGCCCTGTCGCGGATTGAAGCGGGACAACGGTAGCGTGACGAGTTCGGAAACCCGCAGCCCGCACGCATAGAGCAATTCCAGCATGGCCCGATCGCGAACGCCGAGGCGTGTCCGGGTATCGGGCGCCCGGATCAACGCCTCGACTTCCTTCTCCCCGGGACTCCAGGGCAATGGATGCCCCGTGCGGGGCGAGTCCACCAGCGCGGACGGATCTGCGTCCATCCGTCCGTCTCCGAGCTGATAACGGAAAAAGCGCCGCAGGCTGGAAAGCAGGCGGGCCGCGCTGCTCGCCGCCGCGCCGGACTCGTAACGCAAGGAGATATAGTCGAGGAGATCGGCTCGCCCGCACGCCAGAAGTCCCTTGTCATGCGACCCTGCCAACCAGATCGCCAGTCCCTCCAGGTCATTTCGATAGGCGTCGAGCGTATTGGCGCTAAGTCCGTCCTCGAGCCAGAGTGCATCCAGAAACTCCGAGATAACACGAACCTGCTGTTCGGGTACCGCCGGCCTCTTTCCGTCGTTCACGCGTCCGGTGGGTCCGCGTCCTTTCTACCGAAGGCGCGAAGCAGCTCGATGGGCAGGGGAAATACGATTGTCGAACTCTGCTGGTTGGAGATATCGTTCAGCGTCTGCAGGTAACGCAGCTGCAACGCCTGGGGGTTTGCGGAGATGATGTCCGCGGCGCCAAGCAGCTTTTCGGCCGCCTGCAGTTCCCCCTGGGCGTGTATGATCTTGGCGCGCCGCTCACGCTCGGCCTCGGCCTGCCTGGCGATCGCGCGCACCATGCTCTCATCGAGGTCGACGTGCTTGATCTCCACATTCGTCACCTTGATGCCCCAGCTGTCGGTCTGCTCGTCCAGGATCTTCTGGATGTCCGCGTTCAGGCTTTCCCGTTCGGACAGCATCTCGTCGAGTTCGTGTTGTCCCAGCACGGAGCGCAGGGTCGTCTGCGCCAGCTGGCTGGTCGCGGCGATATAGTCCTCCACCTGAATGATCGCGCGTTCCGGGTCCACGACACGAAAGTACAGGACCGCATTGACGCGGACCGTCACGTTGTCGCGCGAGATCACGTCCTGACTGGGGACGTCCATGGTGATCACGCGCAGGTCGACCCGCACCAGGCGCTGGATGCCCGGCACCACGATGATCAGTCCGGGGCCCTTCACTTTCTGGAATCGTCCCAGGAAAAACACGACCCCCCGCTGATACTCCGGCAGGATACGTATGGAAAGAAAAACGAGGCCGAGCAACAGGGCAAACGGCAATACATAAGGAATCATGGTGACGCTCCTCAATTAAGGCGATTTCTGCCAAACAATGTACCACCCCACTGGTCTTTTCGCCCGTCTTCGGCGTTGCGGCAACGGTTGCATCGTTCGACGATGTGCCCGTTACCGTGCCTTGAAGACGAACGAAAATCCGGCGTGATCCGGTACATTATTTTCCGGCAAGCGCCTAAGCTCAAAATTCGGGATCATTACACCGCGTCTTCGTTCCGTGCCCCGGAGTCCGGGCCGGGTGCAATCGCTTCGACATCCAGAAGCAATCCGTTCATGCCAGTGACCCGCACCGGCTGACCTTCGGGAATGGTCGCGACACTGCGCGCGTTCCAGGTCTCGCTGTGTACGCGCACCCGGCCGTCGGCCGCGATCGGGGACAAGGTAATCCCTGTCAGTCCGATCATCTCCTCCGCCCCCGTTTTCGGCCTGCGGCCGCGCAGGCGCACGAGACGCGCGATGACCCAGAGAAAGAATCCCGCGCTGATCAGGGCGGTCCCGACGATCAGGGGCAGCGATACGCTGTACTGATCCTCGTCCAGCAGGATGACGGAACCCGCGACGAACGCGATAACGCCTCCCAGGCCCAACACGCCGAAGCTGGGAACGAATGCCTCCGACACCATGAACGCGATACCGAGAATCATGAGCGCCAGCCCCGCGTAGTTGATCGGCAACACCTGGAAGGCATACAGCGCAAGCAGGAGACAGATGGCGCCGATCACCCCGGGAAACACCGCACCAGGATTGGACAGTTCGAATATCAGCCCGTAGATGCCGATCAGCATCAGGATGTACGCGACGTTGGGATTCGTTATCACGCTCAGCAGCCGCGTACGCCAGTCGGGGGCATAGGGCAACACGGTAACACCCCCGGTGTTCAGGGTCTTTTTGCCTGACGCGGTATCGACTTCCCGTCCGTCCACCTTGCGCAACAGGTCGGGAATGCTGCCCGCGACGAAATCAATAACGTCCTGCTCCCTGGCCTCGATTGCCGTGAGACTCACGGCCTCGCGGACCGCAAGTTCCGCCCAGGCTTCGTTTCTTCCCCGTTGTCGTGCAAGACCCTTGATATAGGCGGCAGCGTCATTGACGATTTTCCGGTTCATTGTGTCCGAACCGCCGCTGTCTGTTGTCGCGTCGTCTGCGGTTTCAACATCCGCGCCGTCGCGATCCTCCGGCGTTTCAGTCCCGCGTTTTTCCTTTCCCTTACTGCCGCCGATGCCGGGCAGTCCGCCGATGCTCACGGGCGTTGCGGCCCCCAGGGTGGTGGCCGGCGCCATGGCGGCGATATGCGCCGCGTACAGGATATAGGTGCCTGCACTGGCCGCACGCGCACCGGACGGTGCCACCCAGGCAATGACGGGAACACTCGAAGAAAGGATGGATTTGACGATCCCGCGCATGGACTGGTCGAGTCCGCCGGGTGTATCCATCCTGAGGATAACGGCGGTCGCGTCCGTTGATGCCGCCAACTCGATTCCGTCCTCGACATAGGCCGCGGTCGCCGGGCCGATGGCCCCATCCACATCAAGCAGCAGCGCGGTGGAACCGTCCGCCCGAGTCGCCGCCCCACCCAGTAGACCAGCCAGAGCGACACCGAGCAGCAAGGCAGCACGTGCGATCGTCGCAAAAGTTCGCTTCCCTTTTTCGTGGTTCGACGGCGCTTGTGTATTCACCGATTTCCCTCGTCTCTGCGTTCGCGGGTGAGAATCCCATTGTTGCCTGGCAACCAGGGCCTGCAAAGCACGGAATTCACCACGCGGCCCATTCACAGTAGAACATGCATCGACCAACAGGTTCCATCCGCAACGCCTGGGCGTCCGCCGATACCCGGCCCAAACAAAAAACGGCCCGGAAGGCCATTTTTTGTTTGGTCATGCGGTCTTCCTGCGCCGCCTGCGTTTCTTTGGCGCAGCCTGGATTCGCGCAATTTCCTTCTTCGCCCAGGCGGTGCCGGCCTTTTGCATCACCTCACCTTTTTCGAGGATCGCGCTCAGGAGCGACTGTTCACGATGCAACGCATGCTTCAAATCGGCCTCCAGTTCACTGATTCGGGCCTTCTGCGAACTCAGGGTTTTCTTGATCTGGAGTTTCCCTGCCTTGACGTCGCTTTTCAGCGTAGCGATCGTATCGCGAAGTCTTTTCTTGATCTCGCGATCCTTGGAAACCGCTGCGGCTTTTGTCGCCGCACCCTTGGGTCTTCCCCTTCGAGCCACTTTCTTCTTCACCACCTTTTTCTTTGCGGCGGGACGACCCTTATTTACCGCCTTCTTGGACGTGGCGCGTTTGACCATCGTTTCACTGCTGGGTGCTTTCCTGGCTACGGCCTTCTTCTTCGCGGTCGCAACCTTTCTTTTCGCTACCGCCTTCTTCACTGTTGCCATCTGTGGCTCTCCTGTTTTTATCATCACATACTGATTATATTACTAGCGGCAACATTTTCAATCAAAACACCCCAATATTGAAAACTTAATAACTCATTTATTCAAATTCGACGAATACTTCATCAGGGCGGTTATCGAAATTCGGATGTTCCGCCAACACCACCGGCGATAAAACGTGACGCCTCCGTGGGTCTGCTTCCGCACCCGTTTCATGTGGCCCGCATTCTGAACACCTCAACAGGAAAACATGTTCTGTCCTTCATGCTCGCGGCCGCATCATCGAATTCATCGGCGCCTTCGGAAAATACCCGTTCGAATCGTGTAGACTTCCTCCTCTCCCTGGAGCGCCCGACAGGAAGTCTTTTTTAAATGCCCCGGGTTTTGCGGTGCTGCAAATCGACCAGTAAAAGCCCGCATGGCAGATCGGAAGGCCTCTGTATCCGGGACGCTCGACCGGGCACTTCGGCTGACGATCGATACCAGACACTGTTTGCCATGACGGAACCCGCAATCCAGTCGCCAACGAATCCAGCACCGGAAAAGGTCAGGTTGCCCCGCCGACTCGTCGCGTTGTTCTACGATGTGCTTGTTGCGACGGCAATCCTGTTTCTCGCCGCCACCCCGGTCGTGGTCCTGTTCGGGATCGACCGGGAACACCCCGTCTACCCGATCTTCGTGCTCTATATCTACGGCGTGCTTTTCCTGTATCTCGGGTGGTTCTGGATCCATGGCGGTCAGACGCTTGGCATGAAGACCTGGCGGTTCGAACTGGTCACGGTAAAGGGGGCACGTATCAATCTGACGGCCGCAATCCTCCGATACGCAGCGGCAATGGCATTCTGGGTGCCTGCCGGTTATGGTATCTCGCGCATGTTGGACGGAAATCTCTGGAGCGGATTGATTATGTTCGCACCCTTGTTCGCGGACTATGCGGCCTGCATATTCCGCTCGGATGGCATGGCGCTGCACGACGCGCTTTCGCGAACAAAATTTTCCCGCGTGGCCTGAAAGCGGCGTCCAACAGCCGCCATTCGCCTGAAAGGGCGGCACAATCATCCGACGCAACAGGAACGACCGTTCGCTTGTCCTGTGCTACGCGGCGATCAGAACGTCCTTCGTCCCGCAGCCACCACGAATACCACCCGGCCCAGGGGGCGACACCGGCATGACCCATCTCGATCACCGGACCCGGAACCTTGCGATCATTTCATTGATCGGTTTTCTGCTGCTGCTGACACTGGGGGGAATCCATGCCCTCAACCTCTCGGAGGACGAAGCATATTACTGGTACTGGTCGGAACAACCGGACCTGAGTTACCTCGACCACCCGCCGATGATTGCGTGGGTCATTGCCGCGGGCACCGCCGTACTCGGCGACACGGTCTCCGGCGTGCGGGCCCCTGCCTTCGTGCTCTTTCTGTTTATCCTTTTTTTTGTTTACCGCACCGTCCGAACGCTGTTCCCGGCGCAGGGCAGTTCGATGGCCTGGGAAACGGTGTTGCTGCTCAACGTGACGCTGCTGTTTCCCGCGATCGGGACAATCATCACGGTCGACACGCCTTTGCTGTTTGCCTGGAGCGCCTCTCTCTATTTCACTGCCATGGCGCTCACGGACGGTCGTGGCGCATGGTGGCTCGCGGCAGGCGCCAGTGTCGGTGTCGGGCTGCTGAGCAAGTACACCATGGTGCTCTTTCCGGCCTGCGTGTTCGGGTTTCTTCTCGTTTCACCCGCGCATCGCTTCTGGCTTTCACGAAGGGAGCCGTATCTCGGCGCTGTCCTCGCACTGGCGATATTCTCGCCCGTCATCATCTGGAACTGGCAGCATGACTGGATCTCTTTCACGTTCCAGCTGAACCAGGGCTTTGCGCAGGTATCGCAGCCGCGCGCGTCGCGGCTGCTGGAATATCTGGCGCTGCAGTTCGGCATCATGTCGCCGACTATTTTCGTCGCCTTCCTGGTCTACAGCGTATTTGCGCTGCGCATCGTCATAAGGGAACGAAACACCGCCTTCCTCTTTCTGCTCGTCATGTCCTGGCCCATCATCCTGTTTTTCGCCGTGACGACCTGGTTCGGCGAACGCGCAGAGGGAAACTGGCCCGCACCCGGCTATCTCGCGGGCATCATCCTTACCTGGATCGTCTTCCGCATGGTCTTTTCCACCCAACGCGGGCATCGCTGGTTCATGGGCACCTGTATCATCGTCGCGCTCGTGCTCAACGTCCTGGTCCGGGCACACCTGGCCTGGCCGTTCCTCCCGGTTCCGGCGGAAGCAGACCCGCTGAGAAAGTTCGCCTCGTGGCCGGCGCTCGGTGAACGTGTGGCAGAGATAGCCCGGTCGACCCCCACGGAAAAGGGGTACTTTCTCGTCGCGGACGGCGGGCCGAAGGTCGCGGAAATCGTCTTTTACAGCGGCGCCCGCTTCCGGGGTGTCGATTTTGCCCGCCCGGAACGTTACCTGTTCCTGGGTGACGTGGACTCGGATTTTCTCGGTCGGGACGCGATCATTGTCGCCAATACGCGCCTGGACGCGGAGACGTACTATTCACCCTACTTCGAGGGTGTCACCCGTCTGGAGGACTTTACGTATTCCTATCGCGGAGAAAGCTTCGACGAGTACCGTGCGCAGGTCCTGCTGGGCCGGGGCTTCAAGGGAAACTGGCGGGAACACAACCCATTGCCCTGAATGACGCTTGCCGGGCCGGCTTGTCGCCGGGCTGCGGTTCCCCGGCGGTCCGGGACGGACCGCCAACCCGGTTTCAGGTGTTTCAGGCGATTTCTGTCAAATGACATACCAGCCTGCTTGTCTTTTCGCCCGTCTTCGGCGTTGCGCCAACCGTCACGTAGCTCGCTATGCTCCGGTTGTCGCGCCTTGAAGTCGAACGAAAATCCGGCGCATTCTGGTAATTGCAAAGCATCTAAATAGCTCATTTATAAGTGTTTTAAATGGTTATAATAAAACACTTATAGAAATAGATGAAGATATGAAAATAGAACAACAAAAT
>JAYENI010000244.1:0-5614 GCA_034722015.1 Pseudomonadota bacterium | reverse complement strand
CACGAGGGCAGGCTTGGGGTCAGGCCTTACACTTGACATCCTGAAGGGAGGGACAAATTTCAGGTCAATACTCACACCAAGAAAATAACAGTATCAGGTCCTGATTCGTGACAATGACCCCATACACGAGCGGGGCGTACGACGAGTTTGCCCCGCACCGGGACGATACCGATTGATGGCATCAGACTTCATTGACCTAAAAACGAATAGAGGTTAGAGGCGGAGTCACGCTGCCCGGTTTGCTAGAATGCGCCTCCCGCGTCACCGGGCAACCGTATCCGATGCGCAGCAACCAGATTTACCTTTGCAGGACAACGCAATATGACCGACGCTCACGATTGCTTCGCCAGGGCCCAACGCCATATACCCGGCGGGGTCAATTCCCCCGTGAGGGCATTTCGCGGCGTGGGTGGGGACCCCGTTTTCATCGAACGCGCACAGGGACCCTGTCTGTACGATACCACCGGGCATCGCTATATCGACTACGTCGGCTCCTGGGGGCCGATGATCCTCGGCCATGCACATCCGGAGGTCCTGGATGCGGTGTGTGAGGCGGCGGCAAAGGGACTCAGTTTCGGTGCCCCAACCGAGGCCGAGTCCGCTATGGCCGAGAAGGTCTGCGAACTCGTGCCCTCGATCGGGATGGTGCGCATGGTCAATTCCGGTACCGAGGCCACCATGAGCGCGATTCGCCTGGCCCGCGGGTTCACCGGTCGCGACGCCATCGTCAAGTTCGCCGGCTGCTATCACGGTCACGGCGATTCGCTGCTGGTCAAGGCCGGTTCCGGTGCCCTGACGCTCGGGGTCCCCAGTTCACCGGGTGTCCCTGAAAGTCTGGCGGCGCACACGCTCACGCTGGACTATAACGACGCCGACCAGGTTCGCGACACCTTCAAACAGCGTGGAGACGAGATCGCCTGCGTCATCGTCGAACCGGTAGCGGGCAATATGAACTGCGTACCACCGGTCGAAGGCTTCCTGGAGACCCTGCGCGAGACCTGCGACCGGCACGAGAGCGTGCTGATCTTCGACGAGGTCATGACAGGCTTCCGGGTCGCGCTCGGCGGCGCACAGTCGGTCTATGGCATCACGCCCGATCTTACCACCCTGGGCAAGGTCATCGGCGGCGGTATGCCGGTCGGCGCCTTTGGCGGCCGCCGTGACATCATGGAGCAACTCGCCCCCCTGGGCCCCGTGTACCAGGCGGGCACACTGTCCGGAAATCCAATCGCCATGGCGGCGGGGTTGCGGACCCTGGAGCTGATCTCGGAGCCGGGATTCTTCGAGGCACTCGGAGAAAAGACGACGCGTCTCGTGGACGGCATCCTCGAGCGCGCGAATAAAGCCGGCGTGCCGATGTCCGCCAACTCAATAGGGGGCATGTTCGGGCTGTTCTTCAACGATGCACCACGGGTGACCAATCTCTCGCAGGTCATGTCAGGGGACATCGAGCGGTTCAGGGGCTTTTTTCACGGCATGCTGGCCCGCGGCGTCTACCTGGCGCCATCGGCCTTCGAGGCGGGATTCGTTTCCGCCGCTCACGAGCAGGCGGACCTCGACCAGACCCTGAGCGCGGCGGAGGCGGTATTGTCGGAACCGGGTTGAACACCGGGCGCCAGTTTCCTGTCCACCCTCACTGGCGCTGCAGGTCAGGTGTGGAGGGGAATGCGCATTTCCGATCAGCCAGGCCATTCAGCGGTTCGAACCGGAGCCCTTCGCGGTCACTCCAGATAGCGGCGCTGCCAGTCCAGATACATCTCGTGGACACGCGCAGTATAGGTCTCCCTGTCCGGGAAGTCGCCCGGATCCAGGGCATCGAAGACGTAGTAATTGGCCGTCCTGTTGCTCGAGCGCAGAATCTCCAGGATTTTTTTCGGCAGGAGCACGTTAGGCCGCCACTCGAAGTCTTCCTGCGCCTCGTAGTGCAGGAAGACCGGAACGATGGGTACCCCCGTGTTCAGTGAAATGTCGAAGGCCCCGTAGCGAAACGATTCGAAGATCCGCCTGCCCTTGCACCCGCCTTCGGGGTAAAGGGCCACATTGCACCCTTTTTCCAGCTCGGCCACGATGCTGTCATAGGCCTCTCGCCGCGAATCGCGCGCTTCGCGCCGGACATAAAGGGTCCCGGCCGCCTCACTGATACGCCCGGCAAACAGCCAGTCGCGCACCTCGATCTTGGCCAGGGAATGCACCGGGAAAAGTGCGGGGATGCCGATGTCCTCGAAGGCCGACGGGTGATTGGCGATCAAAATGTACGTCTGCGGGAGTGGTCGGGCGTTCTGCTGGTGCAGTCTCAGGTCCACCCCCAGGGCACGCACGAAGGTTCTGCACCAAAACCGGAACAATTGCGGGTAGAAGGACCGCAGAAGACCATGCGGCAGCCAGGACAGGAGATAGATCACCAGGGTCAACAGCACCAGGTCGAGACCGAGCACAAGATAACGCACGGACCGCAACAGGAGATGGATCACCCGGACAAGACCCCCCTCATCTCACCCGGCAACCGGACATGATCCGCGGTCACAGCCGACCGTACAACCGGCAGGCTTCGCGCAACCTCGCGGTCAGCGCGTCCGACAATAGCGCCTTGTCGACGCGCCAGCCCCAGTTGTCGACAGTCACCCCGGGGGTGTTCATCCGCGCGTCGCTGCCGAGTCCCAGGACGTCCTGCATCGGGACGACCGCGAAGCGGGCGCGCGAGGCCAGCGCAGCCCTAACCAGTGGCCAGGGCATGGGCTCACCGGGAAATCCCAGATACGACGAGACCTCCCACCGGACCCGGTCTTCCAGCGACGCGTACCACCCGAGAACGGTGTCGTTGTCGTGGGTCCCCGTGTACACCACGCTATGAGAACTGGTGTTGTGCGGCAGATAGGGATTGTCGGTTTGTCCGTCGAAACCGAACTGGAGAATTTTCATGCCGGGAATCCCGAACCGCCTCCGAAGGGCGACCACGTCCGGGGTGATCGTACCCAGGTCCTCGGCCACCAGCGGCAGGTCGGGAAACGCATCGGTCAGGGCTTTCAGGAGCGCCTCACCCGGCGCGGGGACCCACGTACCATTGATCGCGGTGTCCTCGTCGGCGTCAATCTCCCAGAATGCCTCCAGGCCGCGGAAGTGGTCGAGACGAATGATATCGAACAACTTCAGCTGGGTGCTCAGGCGCTCGCGCCACCACCGGAAACCGTCGGCCTCCATTGCATCCCAGCGGTACAGCGGATTTCCCCAGCGTTGCCCCGTTTGCGAGAAGTAGTCCGGGGGAACTCCGGCAACCTTTTCGGGACGGCCCGCGGCATCCACGGTGAACAACCCGCGATGGGCCCAGACATCCGCACTGTCGTGCGCAACGAAGATCGGCATATCGCCGAACATTCGAACGTCGTGACGTTGCGCATACGCCTTCAACTCTCGCCACTGGGTAAAGAACACGAACTGCTCGAATCGGACCTGGGTGATCTCGCCGGCATGTTGCTGGCGAGCCAACCGTAGTGCCTCCGGTGACCGGTCCCGCAATTCGGGTGGCCAATTCCACCACTCACAGTTTCCACAGTGACGCCGAAGGGCCACATACAGGGCGAAGTCCTCGAGCCAACCCGCCTCCGTGGAGACGAAGGACGTGAATTCCGCGTACAGGGCGCCTTTTGGACTGGCGCGAAATCGCTTGCCCGCGTGGCGTAACGCTGCCGGCCGCGCGGTCGTCGTGTCGGAGTTCGCCGACTCATGGACAAATCCCTCGAGAAACCCGCGGTCGCGCAGCCAGTCAACGCTGATAAATGCCGGGTTACCGGCGTGGACCGACAGGCACTGGTACGGGGACCGGTCCCGGTGTGTGGGACCCAGCGGCAATACCTGCCAGAGTGTGATGCCCGAGGCGTGAAGGAACTCGACAAAGCGGTAGGCCTCGTGACCAAAGTCCCCGCCGTCCCCGTCAGTGCCGGGCAACGACGAGGGGTGAAGCAGGATGCCGGCCCGTCGACGGTCCAGGACACCCGAAGCGCTGGTCAAGACTCCCTGCCCGGGCGCATCGTTCCGCCCAGCGCCGGGGACCCGTGGCCCTGCGTAAAGACCCGGGAAAGGTATTCAGGCGGAGATTCACCGAGGATGCGATAGAGCGCGCTCAAATGGTGACGATACAGTCGCTCGAAATTACTGACCGACTCGGAGTCGTTGTAGTCGCCGAACCACCAGAACCAGTCCGAGCCCTCGCAAACGGCCAACTGGTACTCCGCCTCTTCACGCTGTTCCGCATTGAGGCGATCCCCGGACACGACCCTGTCATAGACACGTTTGGCCTCGATGAGCATGTCCCAGCCGCGGTTCTTCTCCGGGTCTCCGATCCAGGTCGAGAAGGTCCCGTAAACCCAGCTCCCCGAAACAAGGCCAGGCAGCTGGCGTGTCCGGGTTGCACGGCCCAGAAACTCGGAAAAGGTCGTAAGCCGGATACGGGGATGTTCCGACAGCTCCCGGTAAAGCGCGGAGAGGAAGAAGTAGCCGTTCTCGGGGTAGTGCTCCCAGGCATTTTCGCCGTCCAGGATAATGCTCACCAGCGCGTTGTCTTCCCGCCCGCAGGCCGAGCCGATATTCTCCAGATGCTTGATCATGTCGGCGACCGCGTGGTCGGCGTGCCAGGTGGAGTAGGTGAACCCCACGAGGTCCGACAGCCCGTCGTCGCGAAAAATGCATTTCACCACCCCGTCACCGATGCGGTATGGCGTGTGGAGGCAATTCTCCTCCCGATCTGTCCCGCCGGCGCGTTCCAGACTGTGTCGCAGTACGTTTTCGCCCGTGGCCACCCACCGGAAGCCGGCTTCCCCCAGCAGCTTCAGGGTTGCGTCGCTGACGCCGCCTTCCGATGGCCAGCATCCCTGCGGATCGAATCCGAAGTGTCTCCGGAAACACTCGATACCGCGGTCGATGTGCCAGCGCGCACGAACCTCGCCGCCGGGATACTGCCCGCGTTCAGGCAGGGGGGCATCCGGCATCGCCTCGCGGGCACTGCTCAGGTCCAGCAGGAGGGGTACGATAGGATGCGCGTATGGCGTAACCGACAGTTCCACCCGTCCGCTTTCGGCCAGAATCCGGTAGCGCCCGACGACGGCAGAGATCAGTTCCCCGACGACTCTCAGCAACAGGCGGCGTTCGTGTACCGAATAGCCGCTCTCCTTTTCCATGAGGCGCCGGATACGCGAATCGCCCCGGCGCACGGACTCACCCATCCAGGCCAGGTGATACCAGACCAGCAAATCACTGAGGTACTGATCGTTGACGTAAATGATTGATTCGGGGTGCCGAATCAGCCACTTCGCGACTCGTTCCAAGCCCCGGAAACTCGGAAACCGCCGGATCATCCTCTCCTCGTTGGCCCGCACCGAGTGACGGACCAGCTCCATCCTCACCTGTGGGTCCTCCGGGTGCGATTCACACACGAGCGCCGAGAGCAGCGGATCGCGCAATGGCTCGCCGTCGACCTCGAATGCCCGGATCTGACGGGCGTAGTCGTCGATCTGTTCGAGCAGGGTCGGCGTGAAGTTGACGACGGCACGCGCCTCTGGCACTTCCTCGAGGTGCGCCGCCATGTCGACGTAGTCCTTGATCGCGTGCAGATACGTCCAGG
>JAYENI010000243.1:0-23194 GCA_034722015.1 Pseudomonadota bacterium | reverse complement strand
AGGATTATCGTTCGTCTTCAAGGCGCGGTAACGGGCGCATAGTCGTTCTATGCAACCGTTGCCGCAACGCCGAAGACGGACGAAAAGACAAGCAGGATGGTATGTCATTTTCCAGAAATCGCCTTAGCGATGTCGCCACGGACCTGGCAAACCATACGGTGATCGGTCCGCCTCAAGCCAACGGGCAACCCGATACCACGACCACGATACACGTTTCGTCAACGACCGGGAGGTCCAAACCCCGTAATGAGGTGCCCGGAATGTCAGCACGAAAATGTCCCGGACCGCAGTTTCTGCGCGAAATGCGGGACGCGGATTCCGACCCGTTGCCCGCGCTGCGGATTCCGTAACGAGGCCTCCGACAGGTACTGCGGTGGTTGCGGGACCCCCTTGACCTCCCCGGATATTGCACGGAGCGATGGCAGCGAGGACCCCCGACCCGGCCCCGACCGACGGCAGCTAACCGTCATGTTCTGCGATCTGGTCGGGTGGACGGCGCTATCGGCGCGTCTGGACCCGGAGGACCTTCGGGGACTCGTTCACCATTATCGCGATATCTGCACGAGACGCGTCAGTCAGTACGACGGTTTCGTCTCCCAGTTTCTGGGTGACGGCGTACTCGCCTATTTCGGCTACCCGCGAGCCCATGAGGACGACGCCGAACGCGCCGCCAGGACGGGCCTGGACATCGTGGCGAATATCCCCGCCCTGACACAACCCGGGGGGATAACATTCAGCCCCGCCGTTCGTATCGGGATCGCAACCGGGCTGGTCGTCGCCGGGGACACCGTTAGCGAGGGGGCCTCGTCCCAGCAAGCCGTCGTCGGCGAGACCCCGAACCTGGCCTCTCGATTGCAGCAGATTGCCCGCCCGAACACGGTGGTTGTTTCCGAGTCCACACGACGCTTGCTGCGTGGCGCTTTTCGTTGCGAATGTCTGGGATCTCACAACCTCAAGGGATTCGATGAGGGTGTCACCGCTTACCGGGTGGTTCGCCCCATCGACGAGAGGAGCCGGTTCGAGGCACTGCACGGTAGAACGACCCTCCCTCTGGTCGGACGTGAACCGGACCTCGACCTGTTACGTTCGTGCTGGGCGCAAGCACGCCAAGGGAAAGGTCGCGCCGTCGTGGTGGTCGGCGAGCCGGGCATAGGAAAATCCCGGCTCTGCAGGGCATTTACCGACAGCATCGCGGAAGATCCGCATCACGTGATAGACATCCAGTGTTCCCCGCACCATTCGAAGAGTGCATTTCACCCCCTTATCGTCTACCTGGAGCGCAACGCAGGCATCCTTCCGCAAGATTCGGCCGAACACAAGCTGCAGAAGATCGATGAGCTCCTGCGCGGAGTGACGGATACCCCCGAGCAGGCCATCCCGCTGATCTCCTCGCTACTCTCGGTCCCGGAGGACGGACAAACGGAAACATTCGATCTCAGCGCGTCGCAAATCAAGCAGCGAATCCTGTCCGCCCTCGTTAACCAGCTCGAAGGCCTGGCCTCCGTGTGTCCGGTCCTCGTCGAAGTCGAGGACCTGCAATGGATAGATCCCACCTCCGAGGAATTGCTGAATCTCGGTCTTACCCGCTGCAAGGACCTGCCTGTGATGATCATCGCGACTTCACGGCCCGGGAAACCTTTACCCGACACGGGACCACCCCATATCCATCGCGTCACGCTGACGCGGCTGAATCAGGCCCAGTGTCGTACGATCGCAGCCAACGTGTCGGACATCAGCGGACTGCCCGAGGAGATCCTTCGGCGTATCGCCCGCAAGACCGACGGCATCCCCCTCTATGTCGAGGAACTCACCAAGATGGTGCTGACCGCGAGAGCGGGCAGCCACACCAAAGACGACGGGGAGACCGATTTGCTGCGGGCGACCCTCAACGTCCCCGAATCTCTGAAAGACTCCCTGATGGCGCGGCTTGACCAGCTTTCTTCGGTCAAGGAAATTGCCCAGATTGGCGCGGTCATCGGACGGGAGTTTCCCCTTGAACTTCTGGCACAGATTGCGGGCATGCCGCGCGACAGGCTCAACGCCGCGCTCGCAGAACTTCTGCAGGCCGAAATCCTCGTCCGCGGGATGAATCTGGTCGACGGCACCGAAGAGTTCACCTTCAGGCACGCATTGCTTCAGGAGGCTGCCTACGAAAGCCTGCTGCTGGAAACCCGAAGGGCCCTCCACGAACGAATCGCCGGGTTGTTGCAAGCCCGGTTCCGGGAAACGGCGCAAACCGAACCGGAACTGGTGGCACACCACTTCACCGAAGCTGCCCGTGTCGAACCCGCTTTGGCCTGGTGGGCACGAGCCGGACGACGCGCGCTGGAGCGATCTGCAAATTTCGAGGCCATCAGCCACGCCGAACGCGCCTTGCGGTTGCTGTCGAATCTACCGGGCGGAACGCAGGCAGACGCCGCTGAACTCGGATTCCAGCTCGTGCTCGGCACGGCACATCGCGCCTGCCACGGATTCGCGTCCCAGGAAATGAAACGGGCCTTCGTTCGCGCCGAAGCACTGTGCGAAAGGATCGGGGACAGCGCCACGCTGAAGCGCATCGAGGTACTGCGCGGCCTGTACAGTTTTTACTACGCGCGAGGCGATCTGCGCGCCGCAACGGCCCTGTCCCGACGCCTGATCGATCTGGCGACCCGATTCGACCCGGATTCTGTGGTCGTCGGCAAGTACATGCTCGGCGGCATGCAGTTCTGGCAGGGAAATTTCCTTGCTGCCCGGGAGACGCTGGAAAAAGGCCGGGACGCCTACGATCCGTCGCGGATACGCCCTGACAGCCTGTCGGCACAATCGGACCCCGGTGCGTTCAACCTTTTCCAGTTGAGCTGGACTCTCTGGATGCTCGGCTATCCCGACCAGGCGATACAGACCTGCGAGCAGGTCCTCGCGATGGCGCGCGCCCTGCGCCAGCCATTCACGATGGCCATGGCGCTGTTCTGGGTCTCGGCGACATTCAACGCGTGCGGAAAACTGGAAGAGTCCATGGAACTGAACCGGGAGATGCGAGAGATCGCGACCGAGCACCAACTCTCATACCTGTTTTCCTGCGCTACCGTACTGCAAAGCCACCAGCTGATCACCACGAGGCAAAACGCAAAGGGTTTTGAGGCGTTGCAAGGCGCGTTGTGTGACTTTCGTCGTCAGGGCGCAGCCGTGGGGGTCCCCTGGGCGCTGTCCATGGCGATCGAGGCGTCTACGGGTCTCGGCGATTTCGACACCGCCGGTGAAATGCTGCGCCAGGCAAGGGAGGCAATCGAGCACTCGGGCGAACGACACTGGGAAGCGGAGATCGACCGGCTCGAAGGAGAGTTTCTCATGGCCATCCCCAACGGGGACCGCGAGGAGGGCGAACGTCGTTTGCGTAGGGCACAAGACGTCGCGAGACGGCAGGGTGCGAGATCGCTCCTGTTGCGTTCGACCCTCAGCATCGCCGGGGTCCACCGCGCCCGGGGGGATATCGAGGGCGCTTTGAGGGAGATTCGCGAGGTCTACGCGGGATTCGACGAGGGCTTCGGCACCGCGGATCTGGTACGCGCCGAAACAATGATGCGCGCACTGCAAGGATAAGCCACGCCGGGAAGGCTGCCGCCATCGCATGGATCCTGGCCGTCCCTGGCGTGGTGGCCAGGATCTCGTTCCGTAAATAAGGGGGCCTCAGGTGGCGTGAGCCTCTTCGGCCTTCTCCTTCGCGAGAGAGGGGCACATCTTCTCGACCCCGATACTGACACAGCCCAGCGGGATAATGACGAGGGTCAGCAGGGTGGACACCAGGACCCCGAACAGCAGCGAAACGGCCATGCCCTGAAAAATGGGATCGGTCAGGATCACGCTGGAACTCGCCACGAGCGCGAACGCCGTGATCAAGATTGGCCGCGTCCTCGCCTCACAGGAGCGGATGACCGCCTCCTCGAGAGAGATGCCGCGCTTGACCTCGGCGATCGCAAAGTCCACCAAAAGAATCGAGTTACGCACGATGATGCCGGCCAGGGCGATGAATCCGATCATGGAGGTCGCGGTAAACTGCGCGTTCATGATCCAGTGCCCGGGAATGATGCCGAGCAGCGTCAGCGGGATCGGGGCCATGATCACCGCCGGGACACTGAAATTGCCGAACATCCCCACCACCAGCATGTAGATCAGGACCAGCGCCACGCCGAACGCGATACCCATGTCGCGGAACGTCTCGTAGGTCACGGTCCACTCGCCCCCCCACTCGAAGCCGGACCGGCCGTCGGCGGGCGGCGGTCCGATCATGTTTCCTGACATCACCTGTCCATCGGGCGTGGTGTAGTCCTGGAGGAGCCGATCCACTTCGAGCATCGGGTAAATGGGCGCGCCCAGACGACCGACCGCGTCTCCGACGACATACTCGAGCGGCCTCAGGTCCTGATGATAGATGATGGGGTCCTGCTGGATCCGTACGAACCGGCCCAGTTCTCCCAGCGGCATCATGGTGCCGGTGGGTGAGGCGATCGGCAATTCCGTCAGGCGACTCATCTGGGTCCTGACGCTGAGGGGCACCTCAATGACGATGTAGGTGGGCTCAAGGGACGACCCGATCTTCAACCGGTCCACCTTGAACCCGCCCATCGCCATGGAAAGGTTGCGGATGATCGCGTCCACGGAGATCCCTCGTCTGACCGCCTTCTGGGTATCGATCTCGAATCGCCAGACCTCATGCGGTGCAGCAATGTAATTGTCGACGTCCGCCAGGTTTTCGACACTCTCGAAGATTCGTGTCATTTCCTCGGCCACCTCGACGCGGGTCTTTCGATCGGGGCCATAGATTTCCGCGGCGACGGCCTGGATGACCGGTGGACCCGGCGGCATTTCGGCAATCGTTATGCGCGCACCCGCCTCATGCGCCACGGGGGTCAGTATCTCGCGGGCCTCTACCGCGATCTCATGACTGGACCGCTTCCGTTCACTCTTGTGCGTGAGCTGGACCTGGAGTTCCCCGTGCCAGGGCTCGGTACGCAGGTAGTAGTGCCTGACCATGCCGTTGAAATCGAAAGGCTTGGCAGTGCCCGCATAGGTCTGAATCGCGGTTACCTCGGGAACCTCCCGAAGGATTTCGGCGAGCTGCCGATTCAGATTTTCCGTCGTTGCGACCGCCTTTCCTTCCGGCATGTCGACGACGACGCTGAATTCAGCCTTGTTGTCGAAGGGCAGCATCTTCACCGTGACCGCCGTGGTGTAGAACATGGCGCATACGGCGAAAAACACCACGAACAGACCGATGAGGAACGACCATCCCAGGAACCGGTTGTGAATCAAGGGGGGCAGTATGGACCGGAAAAACCTGTCGATCCTCTCACGCGCCTTGTGTTCCTTCTCCTCGGCGACCTTGAGCTGTTTCAGCGATGGCTTGATGTACATTGCAAACCACGGTGTAAAAACAAAGGCCGCAAACAGCGATATCATCATGGCCACCGAACCCAGCTTCGGGATCGGCGACATATACGGACCCATCAATCCAGAAACGAAGGCCATCGGCATCAGCGCCGCGATGACGGTGAAGGTCGCCAGGATCGTGGGATTTCCCACCTCGCGAACGGCGTCCACGGCGGTCTCGGTATCCATTTCCCCCTTCATCAACCAGCGCCGATAAATATTCTCGATCACGACGATCGCGTCATCGACCAGGATACCAATGGAAAAGATCAACGCGAAGAGACTGACGCGATCGATCGTCATGCCCCAGATCCATGCCGCGAACACGGTCATGAGGATGACGTTCGGGATGACCAGGGTCACCACGACGGAGGGCCGCCAGCCCAGTGCGTAGAGTACCAGTAGGGTCACGGCGCCGGTGGCGACGACAAGCTTGAACAGCAGTTCGTTGACCTTGTCGTCGGCCGTCTCGCCATAGTTTCGCGTGATTTCTACATGGACCTCCGGCGGGATCATCAGATCCTTCAGGGTCTCGATCTTGTCGATGATGTCGCTCGCGACGACCACACCGTTGCTGCCGATCTTCTTTGCGATCGCGATGGTGACGGCCTGTTCCCCGTCGGCAATCAGCTTCCTGTCATAGACCTCTTCATAGGCAGGTCCGGTGAAATAGCTGACGTATTCATCCGGCTCATTGAGCGCAGCCGACACCCGGGCAATGTTTCTCAGATAGATGGGCTCTCCACCCTGGGCACCGACGACCAGGTTCGCGACATCCTCGGCGCCACGGAGAAAACCACCCGTATACACCCTGAATGACTCCCCCCCCGATTCGACCGCCCCGGTACCCGCCTCGGCATTGGCGGTCTGTATGGTCTGTGCAACCTGGTCCAGACTAAGCCCGAAACCCGACAGCCGTTCCGGTAGCACTTCGATGTTGATCTGCGACTGCCGGCCACCGACGACGAAGCCCTGTCCCGTCTTCGGGATCTGTTTCAGTTCCTGCAGGAGATTGACGGCCAGCTTGCGCAGGCTTCCCCCGTCCAGGGATTCGGACCACAAGGTAAGGTTGACGACCGGGACGTCGTCGATGCTCTTGGGCTTGACGAGGGGAGGCGGAAGATTCGGGGGCAGTTGGTCCATTCTCGACTGCACCTTGTCGTGGACCTTGACGATCGACTCGCCCAGGTCCTCCCCCACCTTGAACCGGACGATGACCATGCCCTGTTCGCGCTGGCTGGCGGAATAGACATGCTTGACGCCGGGAATTTCGCTCATGGCCCGCTCGAGCGGTTCGATCGCCTGGGCGGCGACCTGCTCTGAACCGGCGCCGGGGTAGCTGACGAACAGGTCGATCATCGGGACCGAGATCTGGGGGTCTTCCTGGCGCGGGGTGAAGATCAGCCCCATCAGGCCCATGGCCAGCATGCCGATATACAGCATCGGCGTCAGCGGTGAATGGATAAAGTACTGGGCGGTCTTGCCCGCAATACCCAAATGCTCGTTTTCCCCTGCACTCATAACGTCGCCATTCCTTTCTGTTCGTTACGGTTGTACGGGCCGGACCGTACCCGAGATGCGGATACGGCCCGGAGATCCCTTTCCAGGAACTTCTACAACGACATCCCCGAACGCAGCCCGGACGGCGGCTGCTCCACGATCCGGGTCCCCTCCGACACGCCGGCGAGCACGGTTACGTGCCGTTCGCTGTACGGTTCCCCGAGACGCACGAGCCTGAGCACGGCGCGGTTGCGACTATCCACGACGAATACGTAGAACAGGCCACCTTTCTCGATGACGGCACTGTCGGGTATGACCAGGGCGGCCTGGGCGCCCGTCCTGGGATCCGGCACGCGCACCTCGGCGTACATGCCGGCCTCGGCCGGGGCATGTTCCGGCAGCTCAATTTCCATATAAATAGTGTGTCTGACGGGATCCGCCACGGGGGCGATGCGGATGACCCTGCCGACGATCGGCTGGCGGGAGGAACTGAATCTCACCTCGATGTTCTGTCCGACGGAAACGCCGCCACGCAGGCTCGCCGGGATGTGGACCTCAACCTTCAGCGAGCTGGTGTCCGAATATTCGAGCAGCGGCATACCGGGTTGCACCGGGTCTCCTACCTCCACGAGCTTCTTGCTGATGACGCCATCGAAGGGGGCGACGCTCCTGGTATCGCGGAGCTTTGCCTGCGTCTGCCTTATCTTGGCATCGGCCTGCGTCATCGAGTTGCGGGCCTGGTCCATCTGGGTCTGCCGCTGCACGATATCCGAATAGCGCACGGCACCCGTATCGCGGGTGCCCATCATGCTCTGCATCGGGTTGGCAAACATGTCATCCATTATCGAGGGGATCCCCATGCCACCTATGCCGGTCGATTGACTTTGCGGACTGCGCAGCTCCCTGCCATACTGCGCCCCGGCATTCCGCCAGGCGGAATTCGCACTCGAGCGGGCCGAATAGGCCGATCTGAGCTGAGCCTGCAACGCATCGTCGTCAAGCGCGACCAATATCTCTCCGCGTTTGAACCGGCTGCCCACATCGCCGGCGATAAACTCCACGCGACCCGGCATCTGCGCGGTGAGGTTCACGGTATCCTTCGCGGCGACGTTGCCGCCGACCGCCACGCTCGCGCCCATCTTCATCCGCTCAACGGTCACGACCTGCACGGGCGAGGTAAACACCGGGGCGCCGGGAGAATCGTCGCCCGCCTGAGTCAACGCAAAATATGCAGAGGTCGCCACCGCAACAGCCGTGACGACGCCCGCCGTTTTCCATTTCTTGCCAATCTTTCGTTTCATCTCGTACACCTTTAAGGTCTAAACAGCCGATCCATGCGAACCGGCGAATTCACACCCCGCGGCCGCGACTGGGAAAACCCGCGCCTCGCGTACCTGCGCGAAGCCAAACCGTTGACTACATCACCTGACGGGGCAGTTCCGTTTGCGCAGGATGCACGCATCAAGCTCGAGGAACCGGGTGGGCGACGACCTGGGTCTGTTCCACCCAATCGACATTCAGTTTCCACCGGTGTCACCATGATTTGCTGGCCGCAGGGCAGGGTCCACCGAAGGTCGGGGTACAACATGATGGCAGCGAGAAATCCTGAGTGTGCCAGTCATGCTTTGAAATAACATAGCACAACTTCATGCGCTCCATGTAGTCTCGCTATCTCTTAGACGGTACTCCGCGATCCGTTCGACGACTCCGGCCGGTCGAGGTCCTCGTCAATCAAGACACTGCATTTGGATATCGTTAAATTCCCAACTATTTAATTTCGCGGAGGTCACAGATACGCCGCGCGCCAGCTGTCGGCATTCCGACGTTCGCACCTTTGTGCCGCACGGAACTTCTACCTGCCTGGATCCGTTTCCGCCCAGACTGCAGGAAGATGATGGAACCAGCGCCACAAGCATACTCATCGCTCCCTGTATCGCCATCGGCGCACGGACGATTGACGTGGAAACCGCGACGAGCCGACCGGCCCGCCCTCCGACAAACACGTTCCTAGGAGCCTATCCGAGAATGGGGTTCGTCGCGAGGGGAAGCGTCGCTGAGATGGATTTCATGTTCGTTTGAGGAGAATAGTCGCCTCTATTTGACGAGAACGAACGTGAAATACGGCCAGCGAGGCTTTTCCACAGTAGAACTTCCATTCTCGGACAGGCTCCCAGGCACTTGACGGGCGCCTTTTCCCGGCACACGACCGTAAAGCCATTCGAACGCCAAAACCCGCACGCACCCGGCCCTGGCATCCGTACGGCTGTTCGTTGGATCACCGGTCCGCGAGACAACCAGCCTGTCTGTTGCCACGCACCGGCTCGACCCACAGGCTATCAGGACCGACCCCAACCCGCGTCAGCGTCTCCGCGGCGACATTCAGGACGACCTCCGGCGCGCAGACGTAAAACTCGCATTCGTCGATATCCGGTGTCTCGCTTACGATTTTCTCGAATTCTTCCCGGATCCGCTCAGCACCCCGTCGGCCCTCCCCCATCAGGGACGCCAGGTTTTCCGGCATGCTCAGCGGGGTGTACCTGAACTCGTCCAGAGCGTCCCGCCAGGAACGGCAAAGATTGTCGAGATATTGCGCCTCCGGTTTGCACGCGATCCAGAAAAGGCGGATATCGCGCCCGCTTTCCTGCGCCGTCGCATGCTCGAGCAGACTCTTGGCGGCAGCGAACCCGGTGTCGAATGCGACCAGCACCAGTGGGTGACGACTTTCCTCGTCGAGAACGAAACTCCCCTTCGGCGCGACCAGATCAACGCTACTCCCTACGGTGAGTTTGTCGAAAACAAAATCCGACACCGGCTCCCCCGCCCTGCGGCGGACATGGAACTCCAGGCGCCGGTCATCACACGGGCAACTGGCGATGGACGCATCCATTTCGCCATGACCCGAAAAATCGAGTGTCGCATACTGACCCGCGAGAAACCTCAACCGCTCGGTTCGCGGTGTCTGCATATGCAACACCATCAATTCCTCACTGATGCGGTCCAGTCTGCGAACCTTCACCCGGATCTGGCGCGGCGCGATATCTTCGGCTGACCTGGCCACATCGGCCTCGATCACCAGGTCACTTGCCGCGGAATTGCAACACATCAGCACGTAGTCCCCGGCCCGTTCAGCCGCGGAAAACACATAGTCCTGGTGTCTCAGCGGGAGCAGTTCTCCCTCGATGAGGCGCGCCTTGCAACTGCCGCAATTGCCGCTTCCACACGAATAGTCGATGGCAATGCCCGCCTTCACGGCGGCATCCAGGATAGACTCGTGACGCTCCACGTCGAACGTACGGCCGTTGCTGCGCAGCGTGACGGTATGTCCCATGAAAGGCGGCCTCCAGGAGGCTGAAGGGGGAAGGCGACCGGAGGCGGCTCGAATCGACCCGGCGGGGCATACGATTCGAACGCGTGAACCTCGCTGTCCCGGGACTCACCAGTGGCCGGGCACCGGCACAGGCTTCGAAAAAGACCCCCGGGAACACTCGGGTCCGGCGCGGGCCCGGATCAGATCCCGGGCTGTCTCTCGATCTGAAGCCGACCACCCTCGAGCCAGATCTGCACCGGTTTGCCGAGCACGTCCGCGGAGATCTTTTCGCTGACGACATAACGCCCGGCCACGGCGACGAGTTCAGGGTAGAGCGCGTGGCAGAATACCCTTGCCTCCTGGTTCCCCTTCACGCCAGCGAACGCCCGCCCTCGAAGTGCGCCATAGATATGTATGTTTCCGTCGGCCATCACCTCCGCCCCCGAACCGACCTGAGACAACACAATCAGGTCTCCACCAGCTGCGTAGACACGCTGACCGGACCGCACGGGACGGGTAATCGTCATGGTCTGCCCGGACGGCGCAGCCGGGGCATCGGCTTGTGTGGCGGGTTCCGCGGCGGGCTCCGGCTTCTTCGGGGAAGGAGCCTCCGGTTCCTGCTGACCACCGGAAAATATCGCGAGTTCCATGGCCTGTGCGGACGCGTTCAGGGCGTCGGTCGCGCCGCGCACACCAATCGGAATCATCCCGGCGCCCCGCAACACGCCGACGAGTAGCGGAAACTCTACCATGCCGCTTCCCGGCTCCAGGGCCTGCAAATCGATAATGACCGGCGTATTGCGGAAAAACTCGGGCGCCTGTTGCTGTTTTGCCGCGATAACCGCGGAAACGGCGTCCATGTCGCTCTGAAGCAACCGCAACACGGGCAAGGTAAATGAATCCGCCCGCAGGTCCGCGGCAGCGGTCCGCTCTATCGTGACTTCTCCCGCACTGGCTGACATCTGCGTGTCTCTCCCTCGGTGGTGGTCCCGGACCTGATTGCCACACCAACGGCGGCGGAATCTTCGAGGCCGGGAAGGCTCGTATTTATACTCGTATGCGACAACACTGATCAAGCGCGAGTCGGGGGCGACACCCCGATAAGGCGATTGCCGGAAAATGGTATGTCATTTGACAGAAATCGCCTAAGAATCGCCTTTCGAACAGATCCGCTGCACGGCAATGGTTCCAGAACCCGAACGTCCGTCACTGCGTCCGGGTACCGCAACATGCGGAAACGGCCAGACCAGTGAACGCTTGAGGATCGAAACTCGTCACGACACGGGTCCCGGCTTGTCGATTACGGCAAGCGTCAGCCTGGAGACAGCGACGAGTCTGGTGTCTTTGTTACGAATGCGCACATCCCAGACCTGTGTCCGTTGTCCCAGGTGAATCGGTGAGGCACGACCCTCGACCTCACCCTGAACCACCGGTCGCAGGTGATTGGCGTTGAATTCCATGCCGACGCAGGCAAACCGGGACCGATCGACGCAATAGGTCGCGCCAAAGCTGGCCAGTGTTTCGGCCAGCACGGCCGAGGCGCCTCCATGCAGGACACCAAACGGTTGCAGCGTGCGACGATCCACCGGCATCGTGGCAGCGATGTAGTCATTGCCTACGTCGGTGAACCTGATACCGATTCGGGAAATGATCGACCCTGTCGAGGTTTCGTTCAGCTCACCCGGTGTCGGGCGCGAATGCCAGATTTCTGTTTCCGCAGGGGACGTCACGATAGGTCATGTTATCACGTGTCAGGCGCCCCGGCTTTTTCCTTCCCGGGTGCCGGGACGTGCTCTCCAAGCGGTTGTCGCGCGCCGCGTCCGGCTGCCGTCACACCGCCATTCCCGGGGTCCAGGGACACCCCGAGGGGTGAGTCCCTGCTGCTCCACCGCCCCTTCATCACAATCCGTGGTTCGGGGCCCTCGAACAGGAGATAACCGTAAGCACCATAGTGCGGCAGCTTGCGCGCCAGTCCGGCCAGCGCGACCACGTCGTCCACGGCGATCTTCCCGACAGTAATATCGGGTTGATGGTCCCGGCGCGCGGCAAGTACCACACTGGCTCTTCCGGAACGACCGGGTTCGGACGCCGCGCGAAGGATGTCGTCAAACCCGTCGTTTTCCCCGACCCATTGATCGATTTCGGCCGCAAAACGGTTCTCCCGTCCCAGTATCCAGACCGGGCGGTCATCGGGCATTGCATCGATTTCCCGATCGAAGACCACCGCCGAACCGGGATAACGACGCTGCCAGGCTGCCGCAAGCGCCCCGTATTCCCGCGACGCACCCTCTTTGACCGGCGAGGGCAGGATGATCAGGAGGTTATTGGCACCGAAAACCTGCCCCAGCGTCGGCGGAAGTTCCCGTTGATCGAGCCGGCGGAACAGGTCGAAATCCGGGTCTACATCGACACGAAGCGGCCTCGCGGGGAACGAAATCTCGACCCTTTGGCTTTTCTTCCGCATGTCGACGACGGACTCCCTCGCCAGAACGCGGTTTTCGAGTGTGACGGAAACCGGTACACGCAGATCGTACGCAGGACCCTGCTGCACCTGATTCAGCGTCAGTCCGAGCGTCCATTCGGCACCAAGTCTGCGTACCCCGACATCATCAACCGACAGGATCGGGGCGCCGGTACGGTTCAGCCACTGCGAGAAAAACGGGACCAGATCCCCACCGCTTGCCGATTCCATGGAACGACGCAAATCGTCGTAACTCGCGGCCTCGAACACATGATCACGGTAGAAGCGGCGCAGACCCTCTATAAACGGCCCGTCACCCAGTTGGCGGCGCAGCATGTGAAACACCATCATCCCCTTGCCGTAACCGACTGCCTGGGTTTCGTCGTTGTGCCGTGAGGTGAACGTGTTCAGGGGGAAATCCTCCCCCTCGGATACATAGTCCGCGTACCTGCCAAGGGTTTCACGCCGGTACTCCGCTCCCCGCCCCTGACTCTCTTTCTGAAGGTGGTCCGCCAGATAGGTCGTCAGCGCCTCACTCCAGTTACCACCGCTGATATCGACATAGACCCCGTTTCCCCACCAATCGTGCAGGATCTCGTGGGGGTAGGACGAGTCGATGATGAACGGCAGGCGCAGGACGCGTGCCCCGAGCAGCGTGAAGGAGGGCATGCCGTATCCGGTCGGCCTGTCGTTCTCCACCAGGGCAAATTTGGCGTACGGATAGTCGCCCAGCAAGCGCTCGTAGCGCCGGATATACCGCTTCGACGCGTCCAGATAACGCCGCGCCAGTGCGGGATCGGGGTCGATCAGGTAGACCTGTGTGTCCACTTCCCCGCTCGTGTCCTCGTAGAGTTGGAAGCGCCCTGCCACGAGATGGATGTCTTCCTGGGGATTATCCTCCCGCCAGACCGCATCGGCCCCCGACCCGTCGCTCCCCACGCCGAGGTTCCGTCCCTGACTCACAGCAGTCCAGCCCGGGGGGGTATGCACCTCGAGCCTGAAAGTCGATCGCGAACCCTCGACCGAGGGGTACCAGTAATCCGCGCCGGAAAGATGCAGGACTTCACCAATCGAGGCGGTTCCCGTGGAGTCCAGGCGCATGTCGTATCGCAGGGTGAGCCGCGATCCCTCACGCCCCGGAAAGAGGCGAAAGACGCGTGCGGTTTCCCCGTCCCGGCATCCGGATTCCGCCTCGAGACGACCCTCGCGTGGATCGAGGCGGGGCATGAGCCCGCAGCGCAGGGTGAACCTCGGCGCCGCGGCGTCGCCCAGGTCCAGTGTGTCCTCGACGGTCAGCAGGCCCGCCACCGGATCCAGCGACACCGTCATGTCGTGAGCGACTACCGGGTCCGAATCGGCGGCCGCCCCGCCAAAAAAAGCGGGGACGACAACCGCGGCCGCAAGGAGCCGGTGAACAAACGACTTCGGGATCGGGCTGGCATTCATCCTGCGCTTGTACCATCAGGGATGGTTGGCGGGCAACCGCGCATCGAACCACACACGCTGACTTCATCGCGGCCAGGTAGTATGCTCGGGGTTCCCTTTCAACGCCCCCGTAGACACTGGAAGGCGTCAGGCTCCCCTTACGGCGATTATCCCATGACCCAGTCGAAACTACCGGAACGCGTCGTGGAGGCAAAGGGCCTCTTGCTGAATATCGCGACGGCCTGGATCACGACCGTGATGCTCGTGGCCTGCGCCCCCGGACCCTCGCCGAAACCCGGGATGGAGCCGCCGGCAAACCGGACACGCATGATGTCCGTGAACCTCGCCACACTGCAAACGCTGGATGGACTGATTGCAAACCTGGGCCCGCATCGCGTGGTATTCGTCGGCGAGTCCCACGACCGCTACGGGCACCATCTTGCGCAGCTCGCCATCATCCGCGAGCTGCACGCCGCACACCCGAACCTCGTCATCGCCATGGAGTTTTTTCAGCAACCCTACCAGGGATCGCTCGATGACTATATCGCCGGAGCCGCAACCGAGGCTCAAATGCTCGTGTCGACGGAGTATTTCACACGCTGGAGGTTCGACTATCGACTCTACCGCCCCATCCTGGAATACGCCCGCGAGCAGGGGATTCCACTACTCGCCCTCAATGTCCCGACCGAGGTCAGCCGCAAGGTGGCTCAGGGCGGCATCGATGCACTGAAAGGCGCCGATACCGCCTGGGTACCCGAGGGGTTCGACCGTTCCGACACCGAATACGAGGCACGCATCCGCGAGATCTTCGAGCATCACCCGCAGGCCGATGAGAGGCAGTTCGAGTATTTTTTCGAATCGCAGTTGCTCTGGGACGAGGGCATGGCCCGCCGCGCCGCGGACTACCTGGAAACAAATCCCGACGCGGTGATGGTCGTGCTGGCAGGCTCCGGACACCTGGCCTACCGTTCCGGAATCCCGGCGCGCCTGGCCCGCCATACCGGTATCGAGGGTCCGGTCGTACTGATCGGCGCGGAGGCGCTGACCGACGCTGACGTGGCGGACCATGTCCTGATTGTCGAGGAGCAATCGCTGCCGCCGAGGGGACTGCTGGGTATCTTCATGGAAGACACGGACGCGGGGGTCATCGTCGCCGGCCTCTCCGCGCAGAGCGCGGCGGCACAGGCCGGGATGCAGAAGGGCGATCGGCTCCTCGACGTCGGTGAGGTTTCCGTCACCGGCTCCGAGGACGTCAGGATTGCGCTGCTGGACGCGGGACCGGGAGAGTCCGTCTCCGTTCGCGTCGCACGCGACGGGGACGGCGACGAAGAATCCGTGCTGGAAATGGCGGTCACGCTGGGTCAGTAGCGCTGCCGACACGGCTCCGTATCCGTTGGTCAATCCTCCGAAGGCCAATGGCGTTCATCGCGTTCAATCGGCGCGCCCGTCTTCCGATAACCGCACCGGTGCGAACAGTCTCACGTTCCTGCGCTTGAACAGCACAACCAGCAGCATCCCTGCGACGAAGCCGCCGATATGCGCCCCGAAGGCCACCCCACCCTCACCGCTATCCGTCAACAGCGTGCTGAGAAGCTGCATACCAAACCACAGGCCGAGAACCCAGTATGCCGCGATGCGCATGGTATGAAGATAAAACCCGATCGGCACTACGACGAGGACACGCGAGTGCGGATACAGCAGCAGATAGGCGCCAAGGACCCCAGAAATTGCACCGCTGGCGCCGATCATGGGAATTGCGGATTCCGGATCGGGAAGTGCCTGCGCGATGACGGCCGCGATACCGCACAACAGATAAAAAACCAGGAAGCGGAAATGCCCCATGGCGTCCTCGATGTTGTCCCCAAAGACCCACAGGTAGAGCATATTGCCCAACAGGTGCATCCACCCGCCGTGGAGAAACATCGACGTGAAGACGGTCGCCCAGGGGGGCACCACGGCCAGTTCTTCGGGCAACGCCTTGTGTTCGAACAGCACGGCCGGGATGACGCCCAGTGCATAAACGACGATGGTCTCCTGGTCACCGAGGGATCGCTGCCACAGGAAGACCAGCACACAGGCGGCGATCAAACCAACCGTCAGTACCGGCAAGCGGCCGGCGGGGTTGTCATCGTGCACGGGAAACAAGCGCGTACCTCCCGCTGCAGGTTTCCCTGTGGTGAGTGCGAATCAGGGACGCCGCCCGAATACCTCTTCGAGGAATGCCTGCAACTGACTCCAGGAACGGCGATCGGCCTTTTCGTTATAGGCCAGATTGGGGTTCCCCCGCGCATCTGCACCCGGCACGGTAAAGCTGTGCCGGGCCCCCCCGTAAAAGGCCATCTGCCAGTCCACCCCGGACTTTTCCATGGCCGCCGTGAATCTCGCGACTCGCTCGGCCGGAACGAACGCATCGGCGCTGCCGTGCGCCACCATGACGCTCGAGCGAATCGCCGCGGCCTGCTCTTCGGTGGGCACGGGCAGTGAACCGTGAAAACTCGCCACGCCCTTGAGGTCAACCCCGGAATAGGCCATCTGCATCACCGTGGCGCCGCCGAAACAGTAACCGATCGCGGCGACCCGCGTCGGGTCGACGAATTCGTGCTTGCGCAGGATGTCCACCCCGAGCAGCGCGCGTCGCTGCCACTGCGCGACATTGGTGTTGATCTGTTTCATCCAGGCCTGTGCCTCGTCGGCATGTTCGGTGACCCGGCCCTCGCCGTACATGTCGACCGCGAACGCGACGTAGCCCAGGCGCGCGAGCGCCTCCGCCCGATGGCGCGCGTAGTCGTCCAGCCCCCACCACTCGTGTACCACGATGACACCGGGGCGACGTCCCTCGATCGCGTCGTCCCAGGCGAAATAGCCGTGCAGTCGCGTATCGCCGTCCCGGTAGTCCACCGTCTTGACCTGCACCTCGGCCGAAACCGGACCGCCTGCCACGAGCAGAAACCAGCATCCCGCGAAAAATAGACGCTTCATACCCGCACCTCGTGATGTTTGCCTCCACAACGGAAAGATTGTATCAGCTAACTCAAACCCTTTAATGCGATTGCCGGAAAATGACATACCGGATCGCGCCGGATTTTCGTTCGTCATCAAAACAGGCGCATCGTTGAACGATGGAACGGTTGTCGCAACGCAGAGGACGGATGAAAAGACAAACAAGATGGTATGTCATTTGACAGAAATCGCCTAAGGCGATTGCCGGAAAATGGCATACCAGAATGCGCAGGATTATTGTTCGTCTTCAAGGCGCGGTAACGGGCGCATAGTCGTTCTATGCAACTGTTGCCGCAACGCCGAAGACGGATGAAAAGACAAGCAGGCTGGTATGTGATTTTCCAGAAATCGCCTTAAGGCTTCACGTCAAGGGTTGCGATTCATTGGAGGTGAATCGTGCCGAAGCTGTCTAGACTCAGGGTATTGGGATTGCACTCCAGGCGTGCAACCCGTCTTCACGTGTATGGGAGGTAGGCAGACATGGCCCGTTTGATCATCGGACACACCACGGAATCATCGGTGCGCATCTGGGTACGCGGCGACCGGAGAAATCCCGTCGCCTTCCTGAGCGTGGAAGGCGGGGGAACGAGCCAGCAGGACCGGAAGACCACGCAGGAGTTCTTCGGCTACACCGCGATCTTCGACGTGGACCAGTTGTCGCCGTCGACCGAATACCGCTGCTCCGTGGAATTCGGTCCCGCCACGGACACCCCGTCGGCGGCCCGCGTGGAGTTCGGACACTGCCACGGGCGGTTCCGCACCTTCCCGCCCGCCGCCGAGAAGCGGGTCAAGTTTCTTCTGGGCAGTTGCAACCTGCACAGCCTGGGCTGGGTCCAGAGCCCGGACCCGGTCTACACCTCGTTGCTGCGCGTTACCGAGGACGACGACGCCGACTTCATGATCCACGGCGGAGACCAGATCTACTACGACATCCCGAACTTCGGCAAGGAACCGGACCTGTCGGAATACCGCGCGAAATACCTGGATGCCTGGGGCGACAGCCGCCCGACACGGAAATTCCTCACCCGCCTGCCGCACTACATGATCCTGGACGACCACGAGCTGGTGAACAACTTCAGCAACGACATGGATTCCCCCATGCTCGGACACGACGCGCGACACGTGAAGGACATCGGGGTACGGGTCTACCGGGAGTTCCAGCACATCCACAATCCGCACACCTTCGGCGCCCAGCCGCTGTACTACAGCTTCTCGTTCGGCGCGGTGCAGTTCTTCGTACTCGACACGCGCACCGAGCGGTATACCGGGAGCGGTTCGGAGACACCGCAGATCATCGACGATCTGCAGATGAGCACCTTTCTGGAGTGGCTGAAAACGCATAAAGCCGCGATCAAGTTCGTGGTCACCAGCGTGCCGTTCGCGACCCACGTCGAGAACGACAAGGACGGCAAATGGTCCAGTCCCCGCTTCCGCGCCGACCGGGAAAAGGTGCTTCACCAGATCGTCAAGCACGGCATCGGGAAGGTGACGTTTCTCACCGGCGACATGCACAACTCCTATCACGCGGAGATGCAGCTGAAAAAAGGCGAGAAAACCATCCGCGTCAACGAACTGATGTCCAGCCCCCTCAACCAGATCCAGAAGACCTCTCGGGGACGCTACCGCCCGGAGCGGAACAAGAAATCCCGGGGCGGGAAGTTCACCTACAGCAGCGGTATCAAGCACTTCTACAACGACCACTCCAATGCCATGCTGATCTCCGTCGACGGCGACCGGATTGACTTCGAGATCTTCAGGACACGGAAACTGGTGCGCGGGGAAAGCAAAGGTGGCTACCCGGCCTGAAACCGTTCCACCGCTCCGGACCGTTCAAAGGCAAACCCTGCTACCGTATAGGGCTCCCGGCGTCGGGAATAATGCAGTGATCTGATCGACGACCTGTGACCGCATGCCCCCTGGGCAGCGCCCCGAACCGGCATCGCGCGTGAATCTGATGGAGCGATTGTCGTCGACGGGGAACCTGCAGGGGACAAACGAGAGTCCACACGGAAGTGACACGACACAAATGGTATTCGGAAATCTTCAACCGGCAGTCGATGCGGATCTCACCGATACGCCGCACGGCTGGGTGGCGGAGCTCGATCTGGGGTTTCGCAATCAGGGCAACCGGACGCTAATGTACCGGCGCCGGCATCGCGGACCCCTGCTGGTGCAGCGCCCGTTCTACCCGCCCGGCGACACGGCGTGTCACGTCTGCTTGCTGCACCCGCCCGGCGGTCTGGTCGGCGGGGACCGCTTGCGGATCTGCGCGGACCTGTCGCCCGGCGCAAGGGTCCTTCTAACCAGTCCCGCGGCGACGAAGGTCTACCGCACGCCGGGCAACGAGGTACACCAGAATGTCACGTTGTCAGTCTCCGACGGTGCGTTCCTGGAGTGGCTTCCCCTCGAAAGCCTCTTCTACGACGGTGCGAACGCCGTGTTTTCGACGCGCATCGATCTGAGCGGCGACGCGACTTTTCTCGGCTGGGACATCAACTGCCTCGGGCGCCCGGCTGCGGGCGAGCGGTTTCGCAGAGGGCGCGTGCGGATGCACACCGAGATCCGGCGCGACGGTGACCCGCTGTGGATCGACCGGGGAGAGTTTCGCGGTCTCGACGATTCGGATTTTCTCGATGCGCCCTACGGCCTGCAGGGAAATCCGGTAACTGGCACGGTTGTGGCTTGTGCAGTGGAATGGAACGTCCCGCAAATCGTCGACCGGCTCAGGGCCAGGCTGAACGGCACTTGCCGCGCCGGGAGGATCGCGATCTCGGGGCTGGACTCCGTTATCGTATGCCGCTACCTTGGCGACGGCACGCGGGCGGCGCTGGAAACCTTTCGCGAACTACGTGCGGTGCTGAGGCCGGCGCTGATCGGTGCGAAGGCCGTCGACTCACGTTTGTGGAACACCTGATGGATGGTCCCGGCAAGACCCGGCTGCCGGTACACAACCGAAACGGCGGCAAACCGTCGTGATGGCTCAAGCGACCGGGTAATATTGCCGCCCCCGCCGCGCTTCCGGATGTCGCGTTCTGGCCTTTCTGGACGCACACCTTGGCCCCGGCCACTCAGACAACGAATTCAGGACCTAGCATGGAACTCTTACCACGCGAAAAAGACAAGTTGCTGATCTTCACCGCCGGATTGCTGGCGGAACGGCGCAGGGCCCGCGGTCTGAAGCTGAACTATCCCGAGTCGGTGGCCTATATCTCGGCTGCCATTCTCGAGGGCGCGCGCGACGGAAGAACGGTCGCGAACCTGATGGAATACGGGCGCACCCTGCTGACCCGTGACGACGTCATGGAGGGCGTGGCTGAACTGATCCAGGAGGTACAGGTAGAGGCCACCTTTCCGGACGGCACCAAGCTGGTCACGGTCCACGATCCGATCATCTGACGGGGGGTAGCGATATGATTCCGGGAGAAATCAAGACCCGCGAAGGGGAACTGGAACTCAATGTCGGTCGCGAACGCATCGAGGTCGAGGTCGCCAATCTCGGCGACCGTCCGATCCAGGTCGGTTCTCACTATCACTTCTACGAGACCAATCCGCACCTGAGTTTCGACCGGGAAATCACAATCGGTTACCGGCTGGATATTCCCGCCGGCACGGCGGTGCGATTCGAGCCCGGCCAGTCACACACCGTTGCGCTGGTGGCCTATGCGGGCAGCGGTGACATCTTCGGATTCCGGGGCGAGGTGATGGCCAGGCTGGCGCGCCCGGGAGGGGTGTCGTGAGCCACGTCTCCCGCACTGCCTATGCCGAGATGTACGGACCGACCACGGGCGACCGGGTCCGACTCGGCGACACCGAACTCTGGATCGAGGTCGAGGAGGACCGCACGGTCTACGGCGACGAGGTGAAGTTCGGCGGCGGCAAGGTGATCCGCGACGGCATGGGCCAGAGCCAGTCGGTGAGCACCAGCGCCGTCGATACGGTGATCACCAACGCACTGATCCTCGACCACTGGGGCATCGTCAAGGCGGACGTCGGCATCAAGGCCGGCCGCATCGCGGCCATCGGCAAGGCGGGAAACCCGGACGTGCAGCCCGGGGTGGACATCGTGATCGGTCCCGGCACCGAGGCGATCGCCGGCGAGGGCATGATCCTCACCGCCGGCGGCATCGACGCGCACATCCATTTCATCTGTCCGCAGCAGATCGAGGAGGCGCTGATGTCCGGCGTCACCACGATGATCGGCGGCGGGACGGGGCCGGCCACCGGCACGAATGCGACCACCTGCACGCCGGGTCCGTGGAACATCCACCGCATGCTGCAATCGGTGGAGGCCTGGCCGCTGAACTTCGGCTTTCTCGGCAAGGGCAACGCCAGCCTCCCGCGGCCGCTGGAAGAACAGGTCGAGGCCGGCGCCATGGGCCTGAAGCTGCACGAGGACTGGGGCACCACACCGGCGGCCATCGACAACTGCCTGTCGGTGGCGGAGTGTTACGACGTGCAGGTCGCCATCCATACCGACACCCTCAACGAGTCCGGGTTCGTCGAGGACACCCTTGCCGCGTTCAGGGGTCGCACGATCCACACCTACCACACCGAGGGCGCCGGCGGCGGACACGCACCGGACATCATCAAGGCCTGTGGCGCGGCCAACGTATTGCCGTCGAGCACAAACCCCACCCGACCCTATACGGTCAATACTGTCGACGAGCATCTCGACATGCTGATGGTCTGTCACCACCTGGACCCGAACATCCCTGAAGATGTCGCCTTCGCCGACTCGAGGATCCGCCGCGAGACCATCGCTGCCGAAGACATCCTCCACGATCTCGGCGCGTTCAGCATGATCGCCTCCGATTCCCAGGCCATGGGGCGCGTCGGCGAGGTGATCTGCCGCACCTGGCAGACCGCCCACAAGATGAAGGTGCAGCGCGGTGCGCTCGCCGGTGACCCGCCGCACAACGACAACCTGCGCGCCCGGCGTTACGTCGCCAAGTACACCATCAACCCGGCCATTGCCCACGGCATCGCCCACGAGGTCGGTTCGGTGGAGGCCGGGAAACTGGCGGACCTCGTGCTCTGGCGACCCGGTTTCTTCGGGGTCAAACCGGCGTTGATCATCAAGGGCGGGTTTATCGCGGCCGCCCCCATGGGCGACCCGAATGCCTCCATCCCGACACCGCAACCGGTGCACTACCGTTACATGTTCGGGGGTCACGGCGGCGCCGTGGCGGCGACCTCGGTGAGTTTCGTCTCGCAGGCCGCGCTTCGCTCCGGTGTCGGTGCGGCGCTGGGGCTCAGAAAACCCCCGGTGGCCGTGAAGGACACGCGTACGATCGGCAAGCGCGACATGGTGCTGAACGACTACACACCCGTCATGGAGGTGGATCCGCAGACCTACGAGGTCAGGGCGGACGGCGAGCTGCTGGTCTGCGAACCCGCAAGCGAGGTCCCGCTTGCCCAACGTTACCTCTTGTTCTAATGAAACCGCATTCGGGATCGGGGACGCCGGCCCGCGGGGGATCATGCGCCGCCTGACGGAACGGGTCCGGGAGGACGCGCACGGGGCGGACACCCTTACGCTGACCTGGGAGCGCCGGCAGAAGACTCGCGGGCGCGTGCTCCTGGACAGCGGCGAGGCCGCGGTACTGTACCTGCCACGCGGCGAGACCATGCGCCCCGGGGACCGCTTGCGCGCCGGAGATGGCGGGGTCGTGGAGGTCAGGGCCGCGCGCGAGCCGGTCTCCTCCGCGACCTGCGACGATCCCCGGCTGCTCGCGAGGGTGTGCTACCACCTCGGTAACCGGCATGTCGCGCTGCAGATCGGCGAAGGCTGGCTGCGATACCAACGCGATCACGTACTGGATGACATGGTGCGTGGACTGTCACTGGCGGTCACCCACGAAGAGGCGCCCTTCGACCCGGAATCCGGGGCCTATGGCGCCCACTCCCATGACCATGGGCACACCCATGACCACGCCTCTCACTAAAACGCCGGTCACCGGGCCGGGGGACAATACCCTGGCCAATCCGGGTCTCTGGCAGTTGATCAGTCCCGGCCTGCCGATCGGGGCCTTCGCCTATTCCCAGGGCCTGGAAACCGCCACCGAGACGGGCTGGGTCAGGGACGCGCAGGG